>JASIEN010000452.1 GCA_030045935.1 Candidatus Sulfotelmatobacter sp. | reverse complement strand
TTGCATCCGGCGGATGCCATCGTGGTTTTTGGGGCGGCCGAATACGCCGGACACCCTTCACCGGTTTTGCGCGCTCGCCTCGATCACGCTTTTGATCTTTACCAACAAGGCCTCGCACCTGTGCTGATCACAACTGGGGGCGCCGCTTCCGATCCGAGCTTCAGTGAAGGCCGGGTTGGGCATGATTACCTGCAACGGCGCGGAGTTCCCGAACGCAACCTGATCGCCGAAACTCAAGGCTCGGACACCGCTCAATCGGCACTGCGTGTGGCCGTAATCATGCATGCCAATGGCCTGCACAGTTGCATCGCAGTGAGCGACGCCTACCACGTCTTCCGCATCAAGCGCCTGCTTGAGCACGAGGGCATCGGCCCGGTATACGTAGCTCCGCGGCCCGATTCACGCCCACATGGCGTGTTCCAACGTTCGTATGCAATCCTCCGCGAGGCCAGCAGCTATTTACTGTGGAAACTTGGAGTGATGTGAGTTCAGGACCGGGAAACACACATGACATGGCTCCCTGTCACCACCCATTTCGCTCACGCAACGATGTGATGTGGGCGACATGATGCCGTCCGTGCCAAGCGTAAAGCGCCAGATTTTTCTCGAGGCTTACTGCTCCCAACTCAGGATGCCGAAACGTCCGCTTCCAGTCATCGGGCTGCAAAGAACGCAACAGCCGCACCCAGCGGTCGTGCAGCGAATCCAGCAGCGCGAGCGAAACTTCCACCGGAGTCGCTTCCGTATCAGCCAGCTTAGCCCAACGGTCTTCGGCATAAGGTTTTATCATGGGCTCATCTTCCGTGAGCGCCAGCTTGAACCGCACGTAGGCGTTCAGATGGCTGTCGGGAACGTGATGCGCGACCTGGCGCACCGTCCATCCTTCCGGACGATACGGTGTGTCGAGTTGCTGTGGTGAGAGTCCGCTGACGGCGGCCCTCAGTTTCGCGGGAGCTTGTTCAATCTGTCGGATGAGTTGAACGCGCTCGTCCGGCGTCGGTGAATCCTTATAGGTAAACTTGCCGATGGGATAACGCGGGTCGCTCATTTTCAATCTCCCTCGCACGACATTGCTCCAAAGAATAAATGATGGAGCCACGCGTTTCATTAAAACAATGCGGCGCACGGGTTGACTTTCTCCAGCTCCAGCTGAGAGCATCGGCTGCCAAGGCGATAATTCTTGATTTCATCCCGGTTCTTCTCACTCCACGATCACGAACATGGTCTTCTGCTGCGGCTTGAGTCGGCCGACGGAACCAACCGTCTTACGCGGGACTGTGTGCTGTCTTTGCACACGTGCATACAAAAACTCGGAGAAGAGGCGAGACCACTGGTGATCACAGGAAGTGAGACAACATTCTCAGTGGGCGCGGACCTGCAGGAGATTGCCTCCCTGAACGGCCCGGCCGCTTACGAATTCTCGAAGATGGGGCAGCGGCTGATGCGCGCTATCGAAGGATTTCCCGCACCGGTATACGCCGCTGTTTCAGGCTATTGCATGGGCGGCGGGATCGACCTGGCTTTGGCATGTCACCACAGGATTGCTTCTCCTTATGCTGTCTTCGGCCATCGCGGAGCGGCTCTGGGGCTCATTACTGGATGGGGAGGCACGCAACGCCTGCCTCGGCTCGTCGGCAAGGGAACAGCACTGGCGGCGTTCCTCGCGGCGGAAAAGATAAACGCTGAGCGGGCGCTGAGGATGGGATTGGTTGAAAGGATCGCTGATGATCCAGTGAGCGAAGCATTTACCGACATTGCAAGTAGTGCACGCCGGGGAGGGCATTCGGAGCTCCCCAACCCAAGTTCCCGCGGCGTGCAAAAGGAACCTCAGGCTCCTCTGCCGCCGCGCTGAACAAGCTGGGAGGCTACGAATCCTCCTCTACCCGGTTTTTCCGCTCCAGCAAGCTTGCTGACAAAGAGAGCGGCAACGGCCTTAGTGGTACTTGCGGCCCACGCACGCAGGTGCTTAGGAGTAAGGTGGCCCCCACCACCACGTTCGTGGTCTAGCGAGCTTCAGAGAAGTTCGCGTAGAGTTTGCACGCACGACCCTTCGGCTCCTGAGAGCGTTTCGGTTGACATGTTGACATGGGGCTGGCAGGAAGTCTTTAACTGTTCCTCATTTTTTTCTAGATTTTTTTTCAGGGGGCAAAATGAATCGAGTGGGCCGAGAGATTTACAGCTTCGGACCGTATTCATTGGATCCTTCCGAGGGTTTGCTCCGGCAGGGGACCGTCCGCATCGATCTGCCCCCGCGCGCCTTTGACACGTTGCTGGCGTTAGTACAAAACCACGGACACTTGTTGGAAAAAGACGCTCTGCTACGAACTGTCTGGGGCGACATAACAGTTGAAGAAAGCAACATCTGCCAGGTGATTTACCTCCTGCGGAGGGCTCTTCACGAAGGGGAAGACGGCAGGCAATATATAGAAACCGTCCCAAAGCGGGGGTATCGATTTATCGCCGAGGTTGTGGAAATTGAGCCCAGCGAAAATGGCAACGGCAACCCAGAAAGCAATTCCCTAGACATTGCCGGTTATGTCGATACAGAACCGCCATTATCAACTGACGACCGTATCCAGCCCAAACCGGTATCCCCCAACCCATGGTTACGCGCTGCTCTCATCGCCCTGATGACTGTTGGTCTGGCAGCCTTACTGCAAGGGATGGGCTGGAAACAAAAACTCTTTGGGGAACCCAACGGTGCGCCCATTCGCTCACTGGCCGTTCTGCCATTGCAGAATCTTTCCGATGATCAAAATCAAGAATACTTTGCCGACGGCATGACCGATGAACTCATCACCGATCTGGCGCAGATTCGCGAGCTCAAGGTGGTTTCCAAGACTTCGATCATGCAGTACAAAGGCACAAGCATCCCGCTACCCAAGATTGGACACGATTTGGGCGTTGACGCGGTCGTGGAGGGATCTGTGCTGCGTTCTGGTGATCGAGTGCGGATCACAGCGCAGTTGATTCGGACGTCTACGGATCGCCACATTTGGGCAAAGGCTTATGACGGCGAGCTTAAGGACGTTCTTTCCCTGCAGGCGCGAGTCGCCGAGGCTATTACCGAGCAGGTGAAGCTGAGCCTTCCGCCGGAAGAAAGTGGCCGGTTAAGGCGGGAAAAAAATGTCGACCCTGAGGCTCTGGAACTTTATCTACGCGGGCGCTACGCCTGGAATGAGCGGAACCCGAAGGGCTTCTACAGGGCCATTCAGTACTTCAACCTCGCGATCGAGAAGGACCCCAACTTCGCCCTCTCGTATTCGGGTCTGGCGGATTCCTACACTCTGCTTGCCCTGTATGGCGAAGGCGCGCGTGTCATAAGCCAGGCCAAGACAGCGGCCGAAAAAGCGCTGCAACTCGATAGTACCCTTGCTGAGGCGCACACTTCATTGGCCGCGGTGAAGATCCTGCAAGACTGGGACTGGCAGGGTGCGGAGCAGGAATTTCATCGTGCCATTGAGCTCAATCCTAATTCCGCGCAAGCGCACCATTGGTATGGAAATCTGCTGCTTGGCCCAGAGGGACGCCATGCCGAAGCAATCAAGCAAATGCTGCGCGCGCAGGAGTTGGATCCATTGTCACTGATCGTTCGCGCCGATCTCGGCTTCGCTTATTTCCTTGCTGGACAGGATGATCGGGCTGAGGAAGAATATCAAAAGGTCGTGTCGGCAAATCCCGACTTTCTGCCGGTGCATTTTTACCTATCGCAATACTACCTTCACACCGGACAGTATGATCTATGGCTGAAAGAGATCGTCGCGGATACCACTCTGGCAGGTGATCCGGCAGGAGCACACTCGATGGAGCAGCTTTATCAGAGAAACGGTTTTCATGGCCTCATGGAAACGATGGCCCGACTTCCAAAGTCTTATTCAGCTGCCTCGGCCAATGCCACGCTGGGAAGAAACCCCGCCGCACTCGAGGCACTCGAGCAGTGTTACAAGGCAGCGCCGATAGGCCTGATATATCTCAAGGTCGATCCTCTCTGGGCGAATCTCCGCGCCGAACCCAAGTTCCAGGCTCTGGTTCAACAAATTCATTTGCAGTAATCTCTGCGGTTTTCATCAACTGCCTCCATTGCGCGCTTCCGCGCCGCTGGTATACCGTAAAGTTCGGCTCATACCATGCCTGACCGTACCGAGACCAGCCGTGAGATTTCCACGGAGGAATCGAGCATCCTTACAACGAAAATCGATCCCACTTCCGCGCGCTTTGAAGCCAACATGCGCTTTATGGCCGACCTGATGTCGCAGGTGCACAACGAAGAAGAAAAGATTCGAGAGGGCGGCGGGGAAAAAGCGATCGAGAACCAGCACAAAAAGGGAAGGTTGACGGCACGTGAACGCATTGAGTTGCTGGTCGATTCCGGGTCATTCTTCGAGCTCGGAATTTACACCGCTTACGGCATGTACGAAGAGTGGGGTGGTGCGCCGGCCGCCGGCGTGATCACCGGCCTGGGACGCATTCACACGCGCATGGTAATGATCATCGCCAACGATGCGACCGTGAAGGCGGGCGCGTTTTTTCCGATGACGGCGAAGAAAGTAATTCGCGCGCAGAACATCGCCATCGAGAATCGCATTCCGACAATTTACCTGGTCGATTCCGCAGGCGTGTTTTTGCCGCTGCAGGAAGATGTGTTTCCCGACACCGACGATTTTGGCCGCGTCTTCCGCAACAACGCGGTCATGTCGGCCATGGGCATTCCCCAAATCGCAGCCATCATGGGTATGTGTGTCGCTGGCGGAGGCTACCTGCCGGTGATGTGCGATCACGTGCTGATGACCGATGGCAGCGGCCTGTTTTTGGCTGGTCCGGCGCTGGTCCAGGCAGCGATTGGTCAGAAGGTTTCAGCAGAAGATCTGGGCGGTGCTGCAATGCATGCGGGTATCAGTGGCACTGTTGATTTTCGTGAACCCTCCGACGAGGCATGCCTGGCGCGCATTCGATCAATCGTCGAGAAGTGGGGATATCGAAGGCAATCTCCCTGGGACCGCAAAAAGCCGGTTGAGCCGGTGCTGGCGGCAGAAGAAATCTACGGTGTTTATGACTCTTCGCCGGCGCGTCCATTCGATATGAAGGAAATTCTGGCGCGAGTGCTCGATGGCAGCCGCTTCGACGAGTACAAGGCAGAATACGGTAAAACTGTGCTCTGCGGATATGGCCGCGTCGGTGGCTTTGCGGTGGGAATTGTGGCCAATCAGAAGCTGCACGCGCAACAAACCGATCACGAAGGCCACAAGCGAATGGAATTCGGCGGTGTAATCTACACCGAATCGGCGGAGAAAGCGGCACGCTTCATCATGGACTGCAATCAAAACCTGATTCCGCTGATTTTCCTCCACGACGTAAATGGATTCATGGTCGGCCGCGACGCCGAGTGGAGCGGCATCATCAAAGCTGGTGCGAAGATGGTGAATGCCGTGTCGAATTCGGTCGTACCCAAGATTACGGTGATTGTCGGCGGATCGTTTGGTGCCGGGCATTATGCCATGTGCGGAAAGGCGTATGATCCACGCTTTGTCTTCGCCTGGCCGACAGCGCGCTACGCGGTGATGAGCGGCGATTCCGCAGCGGGAACGCTGGTGGAAGTAAAAGTCAAGCAACTTGAGCGCGGTGGCAAAAAGCTGAGCGAAGAAGAAAAGAAAGAACTGTACGAATCGGTGAAGCGCACCTATGACGACCAGACCGATCCTCGCTATGGCGCGGCGCGGTTGTGGATCGACAAGATCATCGATCCCATCGAGACGCGCGATGCGATCACGCAAGCGCTGGAAGCGGCAGCGCTGAATCCTGAAGTTCCCGAGTTCAAGGTTGGAGTGTTACAGACGTGATGAGCGAAGCCAAGAAATGCCGCTTCAACTTGCGTCAAGGGCGTTATCCCGAAGCCCCGCGTTTTTGCCAGCGGGGCGAGGGATCCCGCGTGGGGGTTTTCGGTGCCTCCGTGTCTCCGTGGTGAAATGAACGATTCAGTCAAACTGATCGAGTGTCCGCGCGATGCCTGGCAGGGGCTGAAGGGGCAGATTCCGCCTGATATCAAGCGAGCGTATTTGCAAGCGCTGATCAGTGCCGGCTTCAAGCACATTGATGCAGCCTCATTCGTGTCGCCCAAAGCCATTCCCCAGATGGCCGATTCTGAAGAAGTATTAAAGGAACTCGACCCACCGGATGATGTCGAGATAATCGGAATCGTGGTGAACGAAAAGGGCGCGCAGCGGGCGATTGAGACGAATGCCGTGCGCACCCTGGGTTTTCCCTATTCGATTTCCGAAACATTTCTTCGCCGGAATCAGAATCAGTCGCCGGAAGATTCGCTCGATGAACTGGAGACAATTCAGAAGAAGGCAGACGATGCGACTCTCGACGTCGTGGTGTATGTTTCGATGGCGTTCGGCAATCCTTATGGCGATGCGTGGAGTGCAAATGAGGCAGTAGAAGCGGTCGGACTGCTCGAGTCTGAAGATGTGCGCACAATTTCGCTCG
>JASIEN010000451.1 GCA_030045935.1 Candidatus Sulfotelmatobacter sp. | reverse complement strand
TGACCACGGGGACATAACGATAATAGGTGTAGCGGTAACCTTCTTTGACCCACACCGGCTGCTGGGTTAGCTGCTGCGCCGATTTCAAATCGTAGGGGTGCAGCTTCTTGGGCGTGACGTAGTAATCCTCATTTGAATAGCCTGTGTTTCGGGCCTTTTGCCGCTCCTCGGCGGTAACGTAATCTTCGTGTCGCTGGTACATGATGTAGCCGACGCGAGCGCCCACGATCACAATGGCGACGGCCAGGGCAAGCTGGATTTTCTTTTTCGTTTCTTCGGTCATATGCTTAGCAAATTCGTCTATTGGATGCCAATTCTAGCTCGACAGGAGATTGCCTCGCTTAGTGTTCTATCTGGCGGAGAAATTCTCCCAGTTCCCAGGGCAGTTCACTCTTCAGACCGATGACTTGGCCAGTATGGGGTTGGCGAAACTCCAGCTCTGCCGCATGCAGAAAATTCCGAGGCAAAGTAACGGGACACGCGCGTTCATTGGCTGGAGTTTTGGACTTGAGCTCCCGCGGTGCTCCGTAAGTCGTGTCTCCCACGACGGGATTCCCCATAGCGGCCATATGCACGCGAATCTGGTGGGTACGGCCGGTGTCGATTTTCACTTCGAGCAGCGTGAACTTTCCGTAGTTTGTGTCGAGGCGCCGCAGAACGTGATAGTGCGTGATTGCGGAACGCCCTCCGGACAGGCGCGTGGTCATGCGCGTGCGGCGAGTGCGGTCCCGGCTGATGGGCTGGTTGATGGTGCCGGAATCTTTCTTCACCCAGCCGTGCGCCAACGCAATGTATTTCTTTTTCACCTCGCGTGCGGCAAATTGCGCGCTGAGCCTACGATGCGCCTCGTCATTCTTTGCGATGATGATCAGGCCGCTGGTTTCTTTGTCGAGGCGGTGGACGATGCCTGGGCGCAGTTCCCCGCTCACTTTGGAAAGGCTGCGCATGTGGTGCAGCAAGGCGTTTACGAGCGTGCCTCGATTCCGCGCGTCGTCGGTCGATCCCGCGCCGGTGTGGACCATCATTCCCGCAGGCTTGTTGATAACGGCGAGATCATCGTCTTCGTAGACCACATCAAGCGGGATGTTTTCGGCAACGGCTTTGATCGGCGGACTTTGCGGTGGGCCGAAGATTGTGATGGTTTCGCCGCCGCAGAGTTTGTAAGAGGCACGCGCAGGCTTGCTATTCAAAAGTACCTTCTCTTCTGAAATGAGTTGCTGTACACGGGAGCGGCTGACATTTTCCAGCTTGCGTGTAAGAAATTGGTCGAGACGCGTGCCGGCGTCCTCAGGAACCGAAATGAGAGTAGTAGCGTGCGGCATTCGTGCGCAGAATACTATAAAGGCCTGCAAGGGCGACTTTTGAGTTTCACTCGACCGCGTTCTTCGCAATCACTTCCCTGTACCACTCCGCGCTGAGCTTGGGAATGCGCCTTTGCGTTTTGTAGTCGACATAATGAATGCCGAAACGCTTGCTGTAACCGTCGGCCCATTCGAAGTTGTCGAGCAGGCTCCAGAGAAAGTAGCCTTTGATCGGATAGCCTTCCGACGCGGCACGATGCAGTTGCGTGAGATAGCTCCGCAGAAACATTACACGATCCGTATCTTCAATGCGGCCCTCGTGGTTGACCACGTCATCGGCTGAGCAACCGTTTTCTGTGATGTAGAGTGCGCGCGACTTCCACATTTCGCTGACAAGGCGAACCGCCCAGTAGATCCCTTCCGGGCCGATCCGCAGCCAGGGTGAGGCCATGTGGGGAAACGAAGTCTGGAAGTCTTCGATTGCGTAACCTTGCGGAGAGGAATCTGAGCGCGCATAGGCTGGGTCATAGACATTCAACCCGACGAAATCAAGCGGACTGCCAATAATTTCCATGTCGCCGGCTTTTACTTTGGGTGCGTTCTCGCCTTCGCGTTGCAGATAACTGTCTCTGTATTTACCCTCAAGAACCGCTGTCAGAAAGGGTGCATTCTCTTCGCGAGTGGCGCGGCGCGCGGCCTCGATATGTTCGGCTGTCTCGATCACGGGCACAAAGATAGTGGCATTTTGTGCGAGGCCGATTTCGGTCCCGCTTTTTGCTCTGGCGCGGATGGCACGCACCGCCATGCCGTGCGCCAGCACACCGTGGTGGCGAACCTGATTTACTTCCCCTGGCGCGAGTTTAAGCCCGGGAGCGAACTCTCCAGTTTCATAACCGTCGTCAGTGAAGCAGCCGAACTCATTGATAGTGAAGAAGTGATGCACGCGATCGGATAACCGTGCCGTCACATAAGCCGCGTAATCGGCGAATGCTTTGCATGTATCACGCGACTGCCAGCCGCCAGGCAGGGCTTGCGGCAGGTCCCAATGGAAGAGAGTGATGTACGGGACAATTTCATTGTTGAGCAGTTCGTCGACAACGCGCTGGTAATAATCGAGGCCTTTGGGATTCGGCTGCCCGGTGCCATCCGGAAATATGCGCGACCAGGAGATCGAGAAGCGGTAGCACTTTGCGCCCAGATTCCTGAGCAACTTCACATCTTCTTTGTAGAGATGATAGGAGTCGTCGGCGATGTCACCGGTGTCTCCGTTGTGGGTTTTGCCGGGAGTGTGAGAAAAGGTATCCCAAATTGAAGGTTTGCGGCCGTCTTCGTTGACTGCGCCCTCGATCTGATAAGCAGCGGTGGCGCAACCCCACATAAAGTTGGCAGGAAATGAGAGTGGTTTGGGGTTTGCCATTTGAGCCCAGGTTGATTTCCGGATCGGCTGGTAGGAAGCGAGCGCGGTCGCACCGGCCAAGGATGCGAGGAAATGCCGCCTACTGATGGGTATCATTCAGGGACAAGGTTAGCACTACAGGTTACAACTCGGAATTTGATTGATAAGGACAGCGAAGTTATCGGGCTCCAACCGGCTGCGGGGTCAGTTTCTTCGCTCCCGGGCGCAGCCACCAGATAATTCCGCCAGCAGCAATCAATCCGAGAGCAATTAACTGGGTACCTGTCATGGCACCGCCGAACACCGAACCGCGGCCGGGATCGTCTCGGATAAATTCGAGGAAGAAACGCGCCACACCATAGATGAACATGAACGCGCCGAAGATCTGGCCATCGAACTTGCGACGCTTGAGCAACCACATCAGAAAAATGAAGTTCGCCAACTCGACGGCAGCCTCAAATAGTTGCGTCGGCTCCAGGGGCACGTTCAACGGCGTGCCCGTGATCTGATTGGCAACGGGATTAGTGAACGTTACGCCCCACCAATGATGCGTCGGCTTGCCGTAGCAGCATCCGGCGGCGAAGCAACCGAGGCGACCGATGGCGTGACCCAGTGCCAGACCCGGGGCGAATGCGTCGCACGTGGCGAGCGCCGGCATGTGATTGCGGCGCACGTACCACCAGGCAGCGAGAAATGCGGCGATCAACCCGCCGGAAAAAACTCCTCCGGCCTGGAGGGTTTCAATGCTGAAAATGTCTCCTGGATGCGCCTTGTAGACGCTCCAATCGTTGATGATATAAAGCATCTTGGCGCCGATGATTCCGCAGAGAACAACCAGGATGCCGAGGTTCCACGCTTTCTCGCCATCAATGCCGAGCTTCTCGGAGTTGTGCACGCTGATCCAAAGTCCCACCAGCACACCGGTGGCGACCAGCAGCCCATAGGTCGGCAGAAAGAAGCGGCCATAATGAAGCAACTGTGGGTACATGCTTAGTTAGATGCGTGGAAAACGCGCCAGCTACCGTTTAGTCTAGCAGGAACTCTGGCGGGGAAGCGCCCAATATAATGCGTGGGTCATGGCTGGGTTTGACGGTTGGGCGTAATCCTCAACTTGGCGTCATCCTGAGCGGAGCCGCTTTTCAGGCGCAGCGAAGAGCCTGCCCTGAGCCGAACGGCGAAGGGATCTCCAGTTGCACCAGTCCGTTTGTGTGGAGATCCCTCCGCCCGCTGGTGAAAACGCGGGCGTTCGGGATGACGCATACGCGGTGCTAACTTAAACTGAGCCACCACCGATGCGTCGGCTCCAGAGCGATTTCCTGTGGCCACACGCTTTCAAGCGGG
>JASIEN010000450.1 GCA_030045935.1 Candidatus Sulfotelmatobacter sp. | reverse complement strand
GTTCACGAATGGCACGATGGGCACTCCGGCCGCCCAAACATCGGGCGCCTTGGTCACGGACATCATGCTGAGATACCCCCCGTAGCTGCCGCCCATGACCACGATTTTTTTCGGGTCCAGATGGCCGGTTTGCTTGATCCAATCGACCCCCGCCAGCACGTCCTGCAAATCGCCGCCGCCCATGTCGAACAGGTTGGCCTGCTGGAATTCTTTGCCGTAGCCGGTCGATCCGCGATAGTTAGGCGCGAGGACCATGTATCCCTGATTAACGGCGAACTGAATAAACCTGTTGAACGAGTTCATGGTCTGTGCCGCGGGTCCGCCATGAATGTAAACGATGGCCGCGTTCTGTCCATTACGCGCCATGTTATAGGGCACATATAAGAATGCCGAGATCGTCCACTTGCCATCGCGGCTTGCATAATGCACGAGATATGGCTCAACCATGTCTTCCGAACGCACACCGCCAATGAGCGAGTGCGTGACCTGATGCGACTTACCGGTCGCGAGTGTGTAAACCCAGAGGTCGCCAGGAGCGGTGGGGCCGTTGTGAAAATAAAGAAGGCGCGTGCCATCTTTGGTGAAGGCGGAGTGTCCCCCGGCAGGCTCATTCAGGCCCTTGGGGATTGGCAATGCAGTCGATTTGCCGGTTGCGAGATCGTGCAGATAAATAGCTTCGTTTCCGTCGACATTGGCGGTGAAGGTGATCCGCTTTCCGTCGGGAGAAAATTCGCCAGCACGAATCTCCCATTTATCCTTTGTGATCCAGGAAATGTTTTTCGTCGCAATTTCGAGCAAGCCGACGTTGTCGTAGCCGTTTTCGGCATTTGATGTGATCAGCACATGCTTGCCATCAGGCGAGATGTCATGGTTCGAGTAAATCTTCTCTCCTTCGTGCGGCGTCAGCAGGGTGCTTCGACCGGTTGCAACGTTGGCGATGAAGATATTTGAATCGGTCCCCTTAGCCTGATCCTGCGAGTAGACGATGTACTTGCCATCCTTCGACCAGACCGGATTGGAATTGCGTCGATCCTGGGGCGTACCGGTGGTGAGGCGTTTTACGTCGCGCATCACCGTGTCGTAAATATCGATTTCGTATGCGGCAGAAGTTTTCGGCTTAACCAGATACGCCAGGTAACGGCCATCGGGCGACCACGTCGGGTCGATTTCCGCGATCTCGCGTGTGTTGGTGAGGTTCACGACTTTGCCGGTTTTTGGCGAAACCAGAAAAATGTCCCATAGCTCATCGCCGTCGTAGTCCGACTGATACGCGATCCACTTGCCGTCTGGCGACCATGCAGGCGACGCTTGCCGCTGGTCGCTGACTGTGAGCTGAGTGGGCCATCCGCCCTCGGCCGAAACAACCCAGATGTTGTTACGACCGCTCATGTTCGAAATGAAGGCGATGCTGTTGCCATCAGGCGACCAGGTGGGACGTCCGACCTGACGTGTCATATAGAGCTTTTCAATGGTCAGGCTTTTCGGCTCGACGTGTGCATTGGGTTTGGACGCGACTTTCTTTGGATCGGTGATGGCTTGAGGAGCAGCCAGAGTTTGGGCTATAGCGATGGTTTCCCCGACAACAGTGCTCATAAGAATGACGATAACAAATGGAATCAATACGCGCATCATTAGCCGACCTTTGTGGAGTTTGAGCGAAAAGTGTAGCAGAGGTGATGTGCGAACGTCCGGACCGTTGGTTTTGCGGGAAGCAAGTCCGGCACTTCCACGAACTCGTTTCTCATCGTAGCGTGTACTGACCGAAGCCTGAGAGCTGAAGGACTCTATGACCCATTCTCATCTTGTGGAAGATGCGGTTCGCTGGCTGCGCAGCTACCGATGCGGCGTCGTCCTTTCCGAGCAGGCGTGTGTCAGCGGAGAGATGCCCGATGCTATCGGCTGGAAGCGCGCCTGCCATTCTGTGCTGGTCGAATGCAAAGTTACGCGTGCCGATTTTCTGGCCGACCGCGGCAAGCCATTTCGCGTGAAACCGAATCGCGGAGTCGGATGCGAGCGTTTCTACCTTGTTCCAGCCGGGCTGATCGATAACAAAGAATTGCCAGAAGGATGGGGACTGCTCGAAGCTGTTCACGGTCGAGTTCGAATGATGCAGCCTTCGGCGAAAAACCTACGCAGCGCCTACGGATTCCGTTGTGAGATGAACCTGCTGCTGGCTAGCCTGCGTCGCGTCGAAGTTCGCATTGAGCCGCAGAGCATTACAGATTTTTTGAAGTGGAAAAACCGGATGGCCGGGTATAACCGCGGTTCGTTGCCTAAAGGATTGAGTCCCGCGGCGGAAGAATTCAATGTCTTTCTTGAGGACGAATCGGAACTTACGACGGAACCGGCGAACTGGCGCGCCGTAAAACCCTAAACACAAGCACAGGGGATCACGGAGGGCAGCACGAAGTCTGGACTACAGTTCACGCCTTCCTTCCATCGCCTTCAACATTGTGATTTCGTCGGTGTATTCGATGTCGCTGCCGACTGGAATGCCCATGGCAATCCGCGTGACCTTCATGCCTGGGCGCTTGAGCTGCTGCGAAAGATAAGTTGCTGTGGCTTCGCCTTCGACGGTGGGATTGGTGGCGATGATCACTTCGTCCACGTTGCCTGAATCGACGCGACTGATCAGATTGGCAATCCTCAACTGTTCAGGGCCGATGCCGTGCAGCGGCGAAATCGAACCGTGCAAGACGTGATAGACGCCGTTGAAGTGCTTGGTTTTTTCGATGGCGGCAATGTTCGTCGGTTCTTCGACCACGCAGACCAGCCGTTGATTGCGGGTCGCGCTGGTGCAATAGGTGCAAGGGTCGACGTCGGTAATGTTGTTGCAGACCGAGCACAGTCGCAGGTTGGCCTTTACGTCGCGCACCGCGACGGCAAGGGCTTCGGCGTCTTCATCGCTGGAACGCAGAATATGAAAGGCGAGGCGCTGTGCACTCTTCGTACCCACGCCGGGAAGCTTCTTGAGCTCATCAATCAGGCGCGACATGGGTTCGGCGAATTTTGACATGGGTCAGCTGAAAGTCGGCAGCGTGCATTCCAGGATAACTAAGGGTATTTGGGCGAGCTTGTGCCATCTCTTCATTGCGCAGGATTGGTTGAACGCAAGTTTCTCACAGTCCCCCGATTCCCAATCCGCCTAACATGCCGCCCATGGTCGACTGCATTTGCGCGTCGACCTTGCGGGAAGCTTCGTTCACAGCGGCGAGAACCAGATCCTGCAGCATTTCGACGTCGCCCGACTTCACAGCCTCGGGGTCGATGCGCAGGCTGAGCAGTTGCTTGCGGCCATCCATTTTGGCCGTGACCGTGCCACCGCCGGAGGAAGCTTCGACGACCGTTTCCTGCATTTTCTTTTGCAAAGTCTCGTACTGCGACTTCGCCTTCGACATTAATTCTTGCAGATTGAATCCGCCCATAAGAATCTCAGGTTTCAAAACTTTCGACGTTTCAAGTCTTTGCAACCTTGAGACTTTGAAACCTCTGAAACTTTATCTTTTCTCCCGATAATCGATCACAGTCCGAATCTCTGCGCCGAACTTTTCCTGCAATCGGCGTACGACCGCGTCCTGCTCGGCGCGGCTGCGGCCGCTACCCCCGCTTGCCGCGCTTGACTTCGCGCCATTGTCATTTGGAGAGGCGCTTACTCCGGGAACAATCTTCAGTTTAGTGGCCCGTCCGAGGACTCCGCTGGCGGAGGCAATCGCCAGGCGTTTTGCTTCGGCACCCACCGACAACTCGATGATGTTCTGCGAATCCGAAACTTTGATGACGAGTTCATTGCCCTCAACGCTCCACTCGCCAGCTTCGAGCATCGAAACCAAGATTCGCTGATTATTCTCCGCAAGCGCCTGGAGTACTGCGCACTTGAGCTCTTCAAGTGGTTCGCCCGAGTCCGGGGTGACAGCTCGCGCAATCTCCCGCGCGGGTGCTTCTACAGGTTCCCCAACGTCCGATTCCAGCACCGATTCTGGCTGAGAAGCGACTAGCATTTCGCTGACACTCTGTGGAACTGCAGCACCTATGATTACGCGCGCGGAAGCACCCGCAGCAATCGGGCGGCCTGCTGAAAAAGCATCGGAGCCGGCCTCCTGCCGCGGTCCGCCCTTTCTCGCCGAATCTGCGGCGAAGGGCGAGATCTGATTTCCCCGCCCAGGTGCAATTGAAGAACTCGAACTGACGATCGCCGGCCGGGCAGCGGATCGAAGCGCGGATCCGATGCTGCTCACGCTCGAAGCTCCGCCAATTTCGCTCAACAGCTGCTCAATGGGCAAGAGCTTCTGTGCGTGGGCCATTTTGAGCAGTCCTAATTCAAGATGGAAGCGCTGCTCCTGCTTATAGCCGAGCTCGCTATGGGTGCGAAGCATGATCTGCAGATGCCGCGTAAGGTCCTCCTCGCCAAACAGGTCGGCCACGCGCATCACCCGCTCGCGCTCTTCATTCGAAATTTGAAGAAGGGAAGAGTCTTTTCCGGCAACTTTGGCGACAGTGGTATTGCGCAGAAAACGAACCATCTGACGGGCGAAATGTACCGGGCTGTGGCCTTCGCTGATGAG
>JASIEN010000449.1 GCA_030045935.1 Candidatus Sulfotelmatobacter sp. | reverse complement strand
GCGGTAAACGGCTCCAGTCCGCGTTCGATGAATCTCTGATTCTTCAATTCGGCGGCGCTTCTGGAACATTGGCGTCATTAGCAGATAAGGGAACCACTGTTGCTCGCGCGCTCGCCGAAGAACTTGGATTGAGCTGTCCCGAAGCGCCTTGGCATACACAGCGGGACCGTTTGGCAAATCTGCTCTGCTGCTGTGGGGTACTGACTGGGTCTCTCGGAAAGATGGCGCGCGACATCAGCTTGTTAATGCAGAGCGAAGTGGCTGAAGTGGCCGAACCGGGTGCTGAGGGCAGAGGTGGGTCTTCGGCCATGCCGCAGAAGAGAAATCCGATTGCCTGCGCGTTGACGCTTGCTGCGGCCGAGCGAGTTCCCGGGCTGGTGGCGAGTTTTCTCTCAGCCATGGTGCAGGAGAACGAACGCGCGGTGGGTGGCTGGCAATCGGAGTGGCCGACGATAGCGTCTATAGTTCAATCGACGGGAGTGGCGGCATCGTCGACGGCGGAGGTTGCGGAAGGACTATCGGTGGATGCGGCGCGCATGCGGCAAAACATAGCCAAGACCAAAGGCTTGATCTTCGCCGAGCGAGTGACGATGCTCCTGGCTGCCGAGCTGGGACGCGACGTTGCTCACAAACTTCTGGAAGAAGCAATAAAAAAAAGTGTTAAGGAGAACAAGGATCTCGCGACAATATTGGCAGAGTTGCCGGAAGCAAGCTCGCGCCTGAGTCGTTCTGTGCTCGACCAGCTGGAGATTCCGGAACAATACCTTGGATCAGCGGAAGCATTCCGTCAGGCTCTGCTGAATGCCACCAGCTCTGACAAGGAGGAACTGTAAAACTTGCCATTCGCGAATTGCAACAGCGCCCGGTTG
Source organism: Candidatus Sulfotelmatobacter sp. (assembly GCA_030045935.1). GTDB lineage: Bacteria > Acidobacteriota > Terriglobia > Terriglobales > Acidobacteriaceae > Sulfotelmatobacter. The sequence continues at coordinate 21,642 of JASIEN010000449.1, read as the reverse complement.
TTCTACAGGCTCGAGGGAATCTCCGAAAAGCCGGTGTTGATTCTGTCCCATTCGATCGGCACCGATCACGCGATGTGGACGCCACAGGTTCCGGACCTGCTTTCGCATTTTCAGGTGTTGCGATACGACACGCGCGGCCATGGGGCTTCGGAAGTCACAGCGGGCGAATACTCGATTGAACTGCTTGGGCGGGATGTGCTCGGTCTGGTCGATTCGCTGAGAGTTCGCAAGTTTGCCTTTTGCGGTCTTTCCCTAGGAGGCGCCATTGGCCAGTGGTTGGGGGTGAATGCCGGCGATCGCGTCACCAGTTTGGTTCTCGCCAACACGTCTCCAAAATTTGGAGAGCGCAGCAACTGGGAAGCACGAATCAAGATGGTGCGCGAGGGAGGAATGGCTGCCATCGTGGAGATGGTGATGCAGCGGTTTTTTTCGCCACAGACTCTAGCCGCTCCGAGTGACTACGCCAGCATGATCAAGCTGGCGTTGCTAGGAACCGATCCCGTCGGATATATCGGATGTTGTGCCGCCATACGCGACTTCGATTCACGCGAGACCCTCCGGAACATTCTTGTTCCGACACTCGTAATTTCAGGGGATCGCGATGTTTCAACTCCCTGGGCAGGCAACGGGGAAATCCTGGCGGGGGAGATCCCGAGGGCGCACTCCCTGCGATTGCCGGCAGCTCATCTTTCGAACCTCGAGCGGCCGCGGTCATTTCTTGCGGCCCTGCTCGAATTCCTGCTGCCCAAGCCGCATGACGCTCAGCGGTACGAAGCAGGGTTTGCCATGCGCCGTTCGACCTTGGGCGATGACTATGTTGATCGAGCCACGGCCGCAACCAACGATTTCAATCGCGAGTTTCAGGATCTGATCACGCGTTATGCGTGGGGAAGTATCTGGACGCGCCCGCAACTCGATCTGCGGACGCGGCGATTGCTGGTGCTCGCGACTATGGCGGCCCTGGGGCGATGGGAAGAGTTTGCCATGCATGTGCGTTCGGGACTGCGGCACGAATTGGAACCGTGCGATCTCAAGGAATTGCTGTTGCAAACCGCTATTTATGCGGGCGTGCCTGCAGCCAACACGGCATTTCACATCGCACAGAAAGAGCTAGAAAGTGCGGGATTGCAGCCGCCATTGCAGCCATACCCTGAGGCGAAGGGAAACGAGGCGAAGCAATGAACGTTCGCGACCTGATCGCCATAGACGTGCACGTTCACCTTGAAAGTGACGAGGGCAACAATGCCGCCAACCAAGCTGTCAAGAACTACTTTGGCGATTCTGGCGTGGACCACGGCCGGAACGCGTTGGCCGAATATTATCGTTCACGCAAAATAGGTTGCGTCATTTTCAGCGTAGACGAACGACTCACTGGACGCACACCCATTCCCAACGACGAGGTCGCAGCCTTCGCAGCAGAAAACTCCGATATCATGGTTGCCTTCGCCAGCGTAGACCCGATGCGCGGCAAAGCGGCGGTGGAAGAGGCGAAGCGGCTGATCGCGGCAGGCGGCATCCGCGGTTTCAAATTGCATCCCCCCGTACAACAGTTCCATCCCAATGACAAGCTGGCATATCCCTTTTACGAAGTGATCAACGAAGCAAAATTGCCAGTGATTTTTCATACCGGCCACAGCGGAATCGGCACGGGCCAGCGTGGTGGCGGCGGCGTTCACTTGAAGTACGGCAATCCAATGGATATTGACGATGTGGCCGTGGATTTTCCAGACATGCCCATCATCATGGCGCATCCGTCATTCCCCTGGCAGGATGAAGCGCTCTCAGTGTGTTTGCACAAGCCGCAGGTCTACATCGATCTTTCCGGGTGGTCGCCGAAATACTTTCCGGCGAACCTTGTGCAGTACGCGAACACGCTCCTCAAGCACAAGGTGTTGTTCGGCTCCGACTATCCCTTGATTTCGCCCGACCGATGGCTCGACGATTTCCAGAAGCTCGCGATTCGGGATGATGTCCGTCCGCTCATCCTGAAAGAAAATGCAATGCATTTGTTTGGGTTGAAGGCATGAACTGCTGTGCCCTGCGGGCGCTGCGGTTACGCGACTTTCAGCAATTCCCGGGTTAGCTCTTCTGGCTTATCCAGCATTACATCGTGACCGCACGGCATGGCGAGCGTCTTCCATCCCTTGGCCTTTGCTTTGTCGTAAAGCTGGGGGAACGGCGAGGGACTCCAGCCGGTGGCCAAAATATAAGTCACATGTTCGATCCGGTTGATGGCGCCTGTAAGGCGAAGGGGCTGTTGAAAGCAGGCTAAGGGTTGCATTGCGGACTTACGTTCGAGCCAATCGCGATCACGGGCGTTGACATTGAAAACCTCGGGTGGGATCGGCGGTGTCTTCCAACCGTCCCCGAATTTCCTGGCTGCCTCGATCTGCTCGTTGCGAGCTTCCGGCGAAAGAGCGTCATGAAGGCTCTGCCCGTTCTCCGGAACAAATGCGTCGACATAGACCAACGCCCGAACTTTTTCTGGAATGCGGTCGGCCACTCCGGTCACGACACATCCTCCATAGGAGTGGCCGCACAAGACCACGCCGGTGAGCTCTTCCCAACGAATGAGGTTGATGACATCGGCGATGTGCGTTTCAAGGTTGACTTGGGGAGTGAGAAGATGGCTGCGCTCGCCAACCCCGGTTAAGGTAGGCGTAAAGACTTCATGGCCGTGTGCCTGCAGCTCCCTGCGGACCCGCTTCCAGATCCAGCCGCCTCGCCACGCGCCATGCACCAGAACATAGGTTGACATCTGTCACCTCTCAATTCAGTCGTGCAGCAGCGTTCTAAATCAACTACAACGGTCACCAAGGTACGAAGGAGGTTTTGATCGTGGTAGTTATTTTTGAGCGGTGCGCCAACCCACCGCGTACGAGGTGCGGGCAACTTCGGAATAAGGCACAGGGCTGACGATGGCGCGAATCTCAGTCTGCACGTGCCGCTCAACTGTGGATTTCAACGATCCGCCAGCCTCTTCTCCCCAGACAAACGTAACCTCGGTACCGGGAGCGCTGTACTGTTCATCCAACATTGCCAACGTGAGCATCTTGCCTTCGTTAGCGCTGTAACCGCACCAGGTCGAAATTCCGATAACTTTCCCGTCGAGCATCACCTTGTCGTAAGGCAAGGTGCAGTACACCGCCGAGGGGAAGTCGAAATACTTGGCGCGGTTTTTCTTTTGAAACATAGTGCTGAGGGCGTGCGTGACGTCCACGTTGTCGAGCGCCAGCGTTACCTTTTTTCGATGGGGCTGGTGCGCGATTTTTTCCAGCGCATCTCGACCGATGAAATCATGATCAAACTTGATAATCGGCCCGTATCCCAAGTCGTAGGGCGTGAGGTAATAGTCCTCAATCTTGTCAGAATAAAAGCTGCCTCCGAGCGAAGCCATCGCCTCATAACCGTTTGCCGGCAGCCATTGCCGATATGGTTTCATCTTTTCGCCGGAATAAATCGCCGGCATGGGCGAGGGAATCCATCCTGATTCAAGCGTGTTGGATGAGTAGGCTCTCGCGCCGACTTGCCGAAGCCCAAACTCCTTTCCGGAGTCAACGATTGCAGCTTTGACTTCGTCGCCTTCGTCCCATGGACCAAACAACTCCAGACCAGGTTGCCCTGCCATTCCATGACGCAAGGCGCGGACCTTGTGGCCGGCAACGGAAATCGTTGTCATGTGAAAAAATTTGACGTCGGGCGCGGGCTTGCCTGTTACCTTCTCGATGACCTTCATCGCATTGGGCCCCTGAACTTGGTACCGGTAAGCCCTTCGCACGATCGGCCCCGGCCTGGCTATCGATCTTTCGTCGCGTTCGAGTTGCACATCATAGCCACCGGTTTCGGCGTGATATTGAACCCAGTTGTGGACCGATGGGCGACCGACAATGTTGAATAGGTCCTTCTCGAGATAAAACAAAATGACATCACCGATCACATATCCGTCGTAATTGCATACAACAAACTGCTTCGCCTTATTTGGTTCGAAGCCGTGGAAGCTGTTCACGCCTAACCCGGAAAGCACCCTCAGACCATCGGGACCGCGCAGATACATATCGGTCATGTGATAGGACTGGTTGTAGAGAACACAGGTCTGTTGCCAGGCGATCTGCTCATCTCTCCAGTTTGAGAATTCGCTGGGAACGACCGGATAAACATAGGGCCCTGTCTGCGAATTGCGCAGCAGGGTCACTGGATTCCCTGCTTCTTGAAGCAGATCTTGCAAACTCTTATGCTGCGCTCGCGCTGTCATGATCGTGACTCTGTTGCCTGACGTTGCCCCCTCTGATGCATTTTCAGGGCGAACATGCATACGTGCTGTGGGATGATTGAATTCTTAATGAATGCTATGTATACAGTCAAGCGGTCTGCTACGGCCCGCGGCAAAAGCCTATTTTCAACGAAAAGAGGGCTTTGTCATTACTCTTGAGCATTTCGCTACTTCCAATGCTGTTAGCGTGGAGTTTCTGATTTCCAGTAGGACGTACGCGGGATTGCATAATGTTGTATGCATTCCTTAGGTGGTTTCCCACTGGAAACCGCGGGCTGGCGTGAGTAGAATGGCACAGATCTGGCCTCGCATTGCAGGCGAGTCCCATTTGCATACAAATGGCCGGCAAAAATTCACGGGTAATCGTTAGAATACGCGAGATGATCCTCCACGGCGAACTGCCGCCGGGCGAACGCGTGCGGGAGGTCGAACTTGCGGCCAAACTCGGGGTTTCCCGCACCCCGGTGCGTGAAGCTCTACCTATCCTCGCGCAGGAAGGGGTACTGACTCAGCTTGATACCCGCGGTTTTGTCGTCCGGGCATTTACGCCGCAAGAGATCATGGATGCGATTGACGTCCGCGGCGTGCTCGAGGGCCTTGCGGCTCGTATGTTAGCGGAGCAGGGGCCGTCGCGGCGCCTGATTCGCTCTCTGCACGAATGTCTGCGCGAAGGGGACGAGATCTTTTCCAAGGGGCACCTGGTTCAGGCGGACGAAGCTCGCTATGCCGACATGAATACGCAATTCCATTCGCTGATTGTCGAGGGAGCCGCCAGCAAAGTGGTGGCCGAGGCGCTCGAGCGCAACGGACGAATTCCATTCGCAGCGGCGCATGCGATTGCATTCGATAAAATTGATCTTCCCCGCATGTACGACCACCTGCTCTACGGGCACCGTCAGCATCACACCATCGTTCAGGCGCTGGAAAACGGTGAAAGCTCGCGGGTGGCCGCTCTCATGGTTGAGCACGCGCAATTGTCAAAGACAAGCATCAATCTTTCGCGTGTCGGGTCGCGATCAGCAGGTGGAAATTCAGAACTCTCTGCGCTGGACCGTTAGAAACACTCTGAGCGTAAGTTGGTCGAATGGCCACGTCGCAGTTGCCACAGTCACTTCGCTGACCGTCGGCGCGGGCGCCTGACTGCATCACTGAGCGAACGCCAGGAGAAGGGCGCATCTGAATCGAATGCCAGCTTTTGCTTGTCGATGTTCCCAACGAGCTCCTGCTGGCGTCGAGCTGTCGCCAGCGCCATTATCGGCTCAATGCCAATATGCCGGAGTGTCTGCGCTACCTCGCGCATTTCTACAGCCCGTCGATGGCCATGTTCGGCAACGCGGCTGATGAGGTAATCCGGCAAATGATCCTCCCAGCCCATGCCGGGAAAACTTGCGGCCAGAGACTCGATTACCTTATCTTCTGCACCGTATCTGCGCGCCGCGAACAGAGATTCGATCGCAATCGCCTCCAGGCCTTTAATGATGACGCTGCGGCACATCTTGACTGCCGACGCGACACCAAGTTGTTCACTGTATGCCCTCGCGTTCACTCCGATCCTCTGTAGTCGTTCGGCTATTTCGGTGGAATGCGGGCCGCCGAGCAGCATGGGAACCCGCAGTCTTTGTTTGGGGACTGCAGACATCACAGCTGCTTCGACAAATCGCGCTCCCCTACGTTCGACGTAACCCGCAGCTTTACGCTTGGTTTCAGGCGAAACCGAGTTGATATCAACAAAGGTCTGACCCTCACGCAGGTTCGGCCCGGCTTCTTTCGCCACATCCAATGCAGAGGAAGCCGTAACCGCCGAAATCACGAGTTCGGCTTTGTGCAGGCAATCTCTTAAACTGCGTGCAGCAGTAACTCCACAGGTTTGCGCCTTCTTGAGCATTGCTTGTCTACGGCGGCGGGAATTGAACAGGAGGTCAAAAACAGAGACATGCAGTCCCTGCGCGGCGAGATCTTTCGCGAAAATGCAGCCGGCTTCGCCAAAGCCGATGATCGCCACACAATCAATGGATTTTCGGTCCTCCATGTCACCTGGTTGGGGGCACGACTTCGGCAGTGAGTGAATTCTTTCCGTCCCAGATGCTGGCCGGCACCAGTAGCTCGCCACGAAAAAGCGCGCGAGCTGTTCGAATCAGGCTGGAGCGAATCACTTTCAACTCGACACCATTCTGCTCCACCTGGAACTCAACCGAAAATTCGCCGCTGGGATGCTCAATCGAAAGCTGTTGCACTGGCGCGTCTAGCGAGTTCACGATACCGCGGGCAACCGAGCCGGGAAGAATGCACGCCGTGCCCACTGTTACTGCCATCAAAACTCCGATGGCCGAATGACATTTATGCGGAATAAAAGTGCGTGTCATGACGTGCCCGCCAGATTGCGGCGGCGCGATCAGGGTCATTTTCGGAACCACCTTCGAGCGCACATCGCCCAAGCCCATGCGCTCGCCTGCCAGAATTCGTATCGCTTCCAGACGTGCTTTGAGTTCCTGATCGGTGTTCAACTCAGCAGGGGATTCGTACCCGGATTTCCCGAAATCTGCAGCGCGCAGGACAACCATAGGCATGCCGTTATCGATCAGCGTTGCCTTGAAACCGTCGACCTGGTCGAGCGGGTTACCCGTCGGCAGCAGAGCACCACAAAGGGAACCGGTGGTATCACGGAAGTCGATGCGAATCGCGGCTGCCCTACCAGGAACACCGGCGATCGATGTTTCGCCCGAATAGGTCACTTCGCCGCCGGGTGTAGGAACGTGGGCAACGGCCACAGTTGCTGTGTTTACTAAATAAATCGCGACTGGCGTGATCGCGTCTTTCGCACGAACCAGGCCGCGTTCGATCGCGAAGGGGCCCACACCGGCCAGCATGTTTCCGCAGGTTGGAGTCACGTCGACGAGCGGCCGGTCGACAGAGACCTGAGCAAAGAGATAGTCGACATCGATTCCCGGCCGCCCAGAAGGAGATACGATTGCCACTTTGCTGGTCAGAGGATCAGCGCCGCCTACACCATCAATTTGCCTGGGATCGGGAGAGCCCATGGCAGCCAGTAGGACTCGGTCGCGTGTGCGCACATCGTCAGGCAGATCGCTGGCCAGAAAGAAAGGCCCTTTCGAGGTGCCGCCGCGCATCAGCGTGCAAGGGATGGCTGTTTGTGAAGTTCGCGGCATTGTTATTCCCGGCGGCAACAGATTTCAGATGTATTTGATTCCCAAGTCGGCGACCTTCTTGCGCAAGCCGTAGATGTCAAGCCCTAGCTCACCGCGCGCTAGCCGCTCGCGGTTTGCATTTTCCTTGCGAGCTCGTTGTTCGGCCGCCGCCGCGACTTCGCGCGCAACGGCCTGCCTCACGACGACGACTCCGTCATCATCGGCAACAATCACATTCCCGCCTTCCACCAACGCACCGGCGCATACGATGGGAATGTTCACCGATCCCAACGTGCTCTTAACGGTCCCTTGCGAACTGATCGCACGACTCCAGACGGGAAACTTCATTTCGGTCAGAGGGCGAATGTCACGACAACCCGCGTCAATCACAAGTCCGCGCACACCATGCGCGCGCAACGAGGTTGCGAGCAATTCGCCGAAATAGCCGTCTGTGCAGGGGGAAGTCGGAGCTACGACCAGAATACTTCCTTCGCGGCAGACTTCAACAGCAACGTGGATCATCAAGTTGTCCCCGGGAGGAAGCGAAACGGTTACCGCCGGGCCCGCGATAGCGACGCCGGGAAAAATCGGACGCATGTAGGAGGCGAGCAACCCGCAACGCCCTTGCGCTTCGTGTACCGTGGTCACGCCAAATTTTTCCAAGGCAGCAACGACTTCAGCCGGCGGCTGCTCAACATTGCGCACCACGACAGGGTCGTTCATGCAAGATCCTCGGTGACCTGCGGAAATACGCGCTGATAGGCTTCCCCATACTTAACATTTCGATTGGAATTGCGCGAGGCCTGCACACCACGCTGCAGAGCCACCCGCTCGTAGTAATGCCAGAGATGTTCCTGGGCATTCATGGCTTTGAAAGCCTCATACTTTTTAGGCCAGACCGAAGTGATATCCAGCAGCACCTGGGGCTTAAACTCGCATTGTTCCGGCTGATGCGGCTCGAACAGAAATACTGGCGGTGCTCCGATTACCGGCGTGCCCGGCTCATGTCCATGCGCCTGCGCCACGATGCGCGCCTCCTGTGCGGCGTGAGAAACCAGCGGATGATCGAAATTGTACGGATCGTGCAGCGAGTGGGTCATGACAAACTCGGGCCGAATCTTTCGATAGAGCGCAGCAAGTTCATAAAGTATATTGTCGGGAATTCTCATGGGATAGTCGCCAACATCGGAGAAAATCATTTTTGCCCCGAGAATTTCCCCCGCGCGCGTCGCTTCATCTTTCCTGTTGCTTTTCACCTTCCCCATCGTCATCCCCGGCTCACCCCAAAGCTTCGCGGATTCGCCGCGCTCTCCGAACGACAGGCAAACAACCGTAACCTCCCAGCCGCGTCCCGCATACAATGCGATCGCCCCGCCCGCCCGCCAGACAAAATCCGCCGAATGGGCACTCACGACGAGGGCTGTGCGTTTGCTATTCATTCTCGTAACCAGTATTTGAACCGCAGCCTCTACTACTTTCCCTTGGCCTCCACCGGCGGGGTTCCGTACGTGTGAAACGATTCGATCGTCTTCAGTCCCCAGGCTTGCCCTTTTTTCCTCTCAGCTTCACACCAACGGATGGGTTTCCAATCGGGCGCCAAAATCAGGCGCGCACCGGCATTCGCAACTTCAACGCGGTTGCCTCCAGGCTCGTATACATATAAGAAGAACGTTTGCTGGATTGCGTGTTTATGAGGACCGGTCTCAATGTAAACTCCATTTTCCAGGCAGATATCCGCGGCCAGCAGAACTTCTTCACGGCTATTGACTGCGTAAGTAATGTGGTGAAAGCGACCATTGGAACCGGTGTGATCGCGCGTGTACGCGAAATCATAGCTCTTGTTCGTACACGTCATCCACATGCCGGCTTCCGAGCCGTCGTCCATGACAATTTGTTCGGTTAAACGAAAGCCGAGATATTTTTCGAAGAACTCCCGATTGGCCTTGACGTCAGCCGCGAGCCCGTTCCAGTGGTCGAGGCGCCGCACGTTGATACCACGTGCGGGAAATTTCTGCGCCTGGTTTTTTAGCGCAGGCCGCAACTCCGGCGGCGCCTGATACCACTGGGTTTCGTAGTAAAGCTCGATTTTGTGGCCGTCCGGATCCCGGCAGAGAAATGCCGGCCCATGCGCCAGGTCGCCTTCCGTCCAGCCGATGTCGAAGCCCGATCCTTTGAGAGCTGTCACCCGCCGTTCGAGAGCCTGCGGACTTCGTGCCCGATAAGCTACATGCCCCAGGCCCGGAAGCGTGGAGGACGTGAGTTTCAGCGTATGCCGCTCATAATCGTCATAGGCGCGCAAGTACACCGAGTCGCCTTGCCGACCGCTCTCGGTCATTCCCATAACCTGGACGAAAAACCGCAGACTCTCTTCCGGCTTGGGGGTGAGAAGCTCCAAGTGCCCGAGATGCGCGAGATCCATTATGGGCTCGTTGTCCACAATTCACCTTTGTCACGCGACTCTATCAATCTGCGCTTCCTGGCGGCCTGCTGAGGCATCCGCGAATGCTCCTTCGCAGAATGGGAAACACACTCACTATAGCTCTCATCGCAAACAACTTGTCAAACAGGGGGCGTCGAATGTTTCGTCACAGATTCCATGCACAAAGAAGTGCAGATCTTATGTATACATTGCGCTTGACAAGCTTCCGATCGCCATGAGCAAATGTCATCAACATTCAGTATACTGAATACTGCCATGCCCGCCATGGATCCTGCAACCGCTTCCCCCGGCATCATTGCGCTCCTGCGCGGCTACACCATCGAGTTGAATCCGGGCGACGCCAAAACCTTGCAAGCTGCCGCCGAACGTTTGGATCCCGGCACTGAAGTCTCTCTGGCTTGGATTCCTGGCTTAAACCCGATGGATATGATTGCGCCGGCCGCGCGTTTGAAGCGCGCAGGTCACATCCCCATGCCGCACGTGGCCGCGCGTCATCTGGAGAGCGCGGCGCAGGCAGAGCGGCTAGCGGAACGGCTGAAAGATGCAGGCGTGGATCGCATTCTGGTCATAGGGGGAGATCGGGCGGCACCCGCAGGCCCATATGACAGCAGCTTGGCGGTAATGCGAACCGGTGCGTTTCAAAAAGCCGGCATCACTCGCATGGCCATCGGCGGTTTTCCCGAAGGCAACCCTCACATTCCTGAGAAGATCCTAAACGAAGCGCTGGATGCAAAAGTCGGCTTCGCGCGCAACGAGGGGCTGCAACTTTCGATCATTACCCAATTCTGCTTCAAAGCCGAACCCGTGATCGCATGGGTGAAGGCAGTTCGGGCGCGCGGCATAGCAGTCCCGATAAGAGTTGGGTTGGCCGGTCCTGCCGGTTTGTTGACCCTCATGCGTTACGCCGTACGCTGCGGAGTAGGCAACTCACTCTATGTTTTGAAGGAGAATCCAGCCTTTGCGAAGATTCTAGTTGAGCGAGGTCCGGAGCCGATTATCCGCGGGCTTGCGGCTTCCATAGCGGATGGCGATGGCAGAAAGCTGGGTATCTCGGGCCTGCACTTCTACGTTTTCGGTGGCTTCAAAAAAACGATGGATTGGATCGATGGCGAGCGGTCATTGACGGCATCTGCTTCTCAAACTTGAACCGTGCGCCATCCCTTGGCATACGTCTCGCGTGCGACTTTTGAATATGGCACCGGGCTGACGATAGCGCGAATCTCTGTCTGCTTATGCGTCTCGACGGTGGTCTTCTTTGTGCCGCCTCCGGCCTCTCCCCACACAATCCTGACTTCAGAGCCGGTTTCGACGTCCGGGTCAACGATACCCAGAGAAAGCATCGAGCGCTCGTTATAACTGTAGCCCGCGAACATGGAGAAACCGATAGTTTTTCCTCGCAGCAACACCTTGTCATACGAAGCGGACGTATAGTTTGAAAGCGGCAGGTCGATATATTTGTAAATCTCGCCCGCTTCAAACATCGAAGCAAATACCTTCAATACATCCTCAGTATTCCAGGCAAATGTGACCTTTTTTCTCTGTGGCCAGCTCGACATTTTCTCGAGTGCTTCTCTCCCGATGAAGTCGTGGTCGAATTTGACGAATGGGCCGTAGCCCAAAGCATACGGTGACAAGTAATAGTCCTCGATGTTGTCGGACTCGAAACTGCCGCCGATCGAGCCCGTTCCTTCATAACTGCTGGCCGGCAGCCATTGCCGGTAGGGCTTCATCTTCTCCCCGGTGTAGACCGCGGGTAGAGGGGAGGGAATCCATCCCGATTCAAGTGTGTTGGTCGCGTAAGCCCTGGCCCCGACTTCACGAAGTCCAAAATCCTTGCCCGCGTTAACAACGGCCGAGCGAATCTCTTCGCGCTCCTCGTAGGGGCCCCAAATCTCCAGGCCAGGTGCGCCCGCCATGCCATGGCGCAGGGCGCGGACTTTGCGTCCGGTGATGTTGATCGCACCCATGTGGAAGAACTTAATTTCCGGAACCGGCCCGCCATTCAGCTTTTCCAGAATCTGCGGTGCGTTGGGGCCTTGAATCTGGTAGCGATAACAAGTCCGAACGACTGCCTTACCCTTCGGATTTGACGGTGATCTATCGTCATTCTCGATTTTGACGTCGTAGCCACCGGTCTGGGCGTGAAATCGAATCCAGTTCCCGGCTGGCGCGCGACCCACGTAAACCAGTCGGTTTTCTTCCAGATGAAAGAGAATGCCATCGCCGATGACGAAGCCGTCATAGGTGCACGGCGCAAATTGTTTGGCGCGATTGACTGGGAAATTCGCAAAACTATTGGTCGCGAGATAAGAAAACATTTTCAGCGCATCACACCCTTCAACGTAAATATTCACCATATGATGCGACTGGTCGAACAAAACCGCGGTCTCGCGCCAGGCGCGTTGTTCGTCGCGCCAATTGGAGTACTCGGGGGGAACGACTGGATAGACGTACGCGCCAATCTGCGAATTGCGCAACATGTCGACCGGATTCCCCGCGGTCTGCAGCAAGTCTTCCAAACTTTTCGCTGTCATCCTAGCACCCCATGCGAGAATGTATACAAAAACGAGGTTCAGTATACGGAACCTGAAACCATTTTGTCATATGCTGACGAAATGAGCGCAGACACCCAGTCGCGTCAAAAATCGTTGCATGCGATGCGCTCGGAATGCCGGGCCGATTTGCATCGACAATCTTCCTCTAAACGCAATCAGCCAATCTGTTAGCCAGAGGCTTTCGGATGGTGTTCGATAGTTACTGGCGCGAGGCCGCCGCGTGCAGATCAAAATCTAGGTCTGTTCCACCCGTAGCAAGCGTTCATCTGTATCCCCGAACAAAGCGTCAAGCAGTTCGGGCCGGTTGCGCTGCAAGGCGCGACTGTTCACCGTGCCTTTCTCCGTCAGTTCGCCAAGAGCGCCGGATGGCGGGTCTTCCACCAGCAACCCAGCCACGATTCGGTTGGAGCTGCCGGTTCCGGCGGCATAAAGCTTGGCGAGACGTTCGTGAAACATCACCCGGAGGGTTGGGTTGGCGGCGATCTGTGCCGCGTTCGCTCTGCCATTCAAGGCGACGGCGGCGGCGCATGCATCCCAATCGGGAAAAATGAGAATGCGAACGTCTTTTCGATCGGCCCCGGCCACTACAACTTCATGGACCAGGGGGCGCAGCACATCCAGCGCGTCCAGGCGCAACTTGCCGGCGCTGACTTTGGTGCCCGAGTCCAGCTTGAAGACTTCGTTCATTCTTCCATCGAAACGCAGGCCCGCCTGCGGCCGTTGCGGATCAATAAAACTGAGCAGATCGCCGGAGCGCAGAAAGCGTTCTTCGTCGAAAGCAGCCGCGGTTGCCGCTGGGTCCCGCCAGTATCCCGGGGTGACGTTGGGACCGCGATAACGCACTTCGAAACTGTTGTCTTCCGGAATCAGTTTGAGCTCGACGCCCGCGACTGGTATGCCAACCACGCCGGGGCCACTGGCGTTAGCGTTGCCGAAGAGCGCAATGGGTGCGGTTTCCGTCATACCGAGGCCGCTCACAGTGAGAATCCTGTGCCCAACTGTTTCTACTGCAAGCCGTTCGAGATCGAACCAGGTCGCCGTCTGCATCGACGCCGCGGCATACCAGAGGAACTTTAGCCGTCGAAAAAAATGCTCGCAAAAAGAGCGGTCGGCCTTTAAGTGAGGAATTAACAGCTCGTAGCCGCGAGGCACGTTGAAGTAGATGTTCGGCGATACTCGGCGGAGCAACGACAGGCTTATGCCGAATTTAGCAGGAGTGGGTTTTCCCGGATCGATGTAAAGTGTCCCGCCATTGTGAAGAATGATGCTGAAGTTGCTGTTGCTGCCCGCAGTGTGGTTCCAAGGAGCCCAATCCACCATCACGGGTGGCTCTTCTGCCAGGCATGGCGCAACCTGGCGCTTCATCTGGGAGTTGCTGCAGATCATGCCATGCGTGTTGATAACAACCTTTGGCATCCCGGTCGAGCCGGAGGTAAATAAGAACTTGGCGATGGACTCCCGGCCAACGCGCGCTGCCGCGGTGCGCACTTCATTCTGATGACTGCCATCCCCCACGAGCGATGCCAAATCGCGCCATTTCGGGGAGCCGGATGCGTTGCGAAGAGCGACCAACGGAATGTCGGCCTTGAGAGCGTGCTCAAGGGCTTTGCGATAAAGCACGGCGTCGTCGACCACAACCATGCCAGGCGTCAGCAACCTAAAGGCATGAGACAGCTTTACGTAATCGATGGATTGGAGGGCATAGGCAGGGGCAATGGGAGCAATCGGGATGCCCACGTAAACCGCGGCCAACATGATGAGCGCGTGATCAATCCCGTTTTCAGCAAGGATTGCGAGTGGCTGCTCGGGACCCAGGTCGTATTCGAGCAACCCTTCGGCCAGAAGCAACACTGAATTTCGAGCTTCCTCGTAGGAGATGCATCGTTCTCCGGTTGAGGTCTGCTCGATAATGAAAGTACGGTCCGGAGCTTCCCGCGCCCAGCGGTCCAGCCACACTCCCACACAAGGGTCGTAATCTCCCAAGGGTTCGAGTGAGCGCATCAATAAACTGCCGTCGGGCCGGCGAATCAGCTCAACCTCAGGCGAGAAAAAGCTTACTGGCCGCAGCGGCACATTGTGCGGAGCGGGATTGAGGTTCAGTGCACTCAACGTGATGAGCTTACTGGATGTGATTCCACACGGCAAGCGGCCCGGAAGTGCGTAGCTCCCTTACAATAGGGCTGGCATGAACTTTAATGTCAAATCTTCATCAATGCGTCGGCCAAGACACCGTAACGGGTCGATTGTTGAGGTGTATGACGAACCGGGCCACTTGATCCGGCGCGCTCAGCAGATCGCGGTCTCGTTGTTTCACTCGACCATGGGCAACGGCGTGACCCCGATTCAATATTGCGTACTCCGAGTGCTTCAGGAGCACCCCGGGATTGATCAAGTGACGCTGGCTAAATTTTGCGCCCTCGATACTTCCACCGCCGCGGACCTTGCCGTGCGGTTGGAGGAGCGAGGACTGGTGCGCCGGGTCATGGCGACCACGAGCAAGCGCTTTCGTCTGCTTCATCTCACGGCGAAAGGGACCGCCCTGCTGAAAAAACTTGTTCCACGCAGCTCGGTTTTAGCGGGCCGCCTGCTTCAGGCGCTCAACAGGGACGAGCAGAAGGTGTTCATGCAACTCCTGAAGAAATTCGTTCACCTGAACAACGACGAAAGCCGCGCACCTCTGGATCGGGGATTTGCGGCGTCACGAAATGGGCGGGGCTAGTCGTACACTTCGTAGCCTACAGCTACGGGTTCCGTGCGGCTGTCGTTTTGAATTATCAAGTACCAGGGGCCATCGAAATCTCGAGGGAAATCTACTCGATCTCGGTGGACCCTTCTGTGGGGAAACCCTCCGTAGTATGAGTAGACGTCGCTGCCTCGCGTTTTGTACTCACGCAGCCCCTCGTCATCCACAATGAAGGTTGTAACCGGAGCGCTGGCTTCTACCTCAAACTCGATTCTCCTTTTGGGGGGAACCTTCCGATACCTCAATTCGAGATGGCTGTTGGGTTTTACGACGTCAACCGGCATTAGGCGCTCCCCGTAGGATTGATCTGCTCTTGCTTTGACTCTGGCGAGATTTTTCCTCGTTTGAAGCTTCCCGCTTCTTCCAGGTTCTCCAAGAATGTCCGCACTGGGCGATAGAATAGCGGAACTAGGAGCACTAAAGCGGCTCTCCAGTTGTCGTGAACTATCTTCATGAGATACGCGAATCGCTCTTGTCCGTGGCCGGATAGCAGACCGTATACCGCGAAGCCAAGCAAGCACGCGAGGCCAAGGACGATTATGAGCTCTAAGATGGAGAGTACGTAACTCAGTGCATCCGGGATGGTGTTTTTGGAAAAGCTCATGGGTAGGCTCAGCCCCACGTTGCCCCCCGTTGTTAAGATAACAGACCACCGCACAAAGTTCCCCTATTTCGTTAATTGTGTTCCAATCTACGCCGTCATGCAGTTCCAGGTACGAGTCGGCGTATGGGGCTGGCGAATCGGGGTATAATCTCGGCGCGAATGAAGCCGTAGCCGGTAGGTATGCATGAGCACAACCGTCCAAACCAAATGCTTTCCGCTGCCGAGTTCCTTGAAAGTGCTGCCAGGGACGGAGCGCGCCCAGGCGGCTTATCCCTACTACATGCAGTTCAGCAAGGAAGACGATGAGCGCTTTTGGTTCTACAACTCCATGCACTTCCCGGAGCCGATGAGCGTGTTCGACGTCACCACAGCGGAAGCCGCTTATTGCGCGCTGGGAGCGGCTAACACTCGCGTGCACAGTCTGCCGACGACCCTCGGCATTGATTACCGCATAATCAATGGGCGGATTTACATTGGCGGCAACGCAGTAACCGATCCCGCCGAAATTGCCCGGCGTACAAACGAATTCCAGCAGCGGGCGTTTTATTATTACGAACACTGGGAGGAATTGTTCGCGCAGTGGAAGCAAAAAATGCTGGCTTTAATTCGCTCGGCCGAAGCTCTCCCAAAGCTGTCGCTGCCGGAGTTCGAACCTCTGGAGCACGTCCGCGCCGGCCGTGGCATTGCGTCTAATCATTACCTCCTCGACACCTATCAGAAGACCCTCGAAGGCTACTTCCGCATGTGGCACCATCACTTCGAGTTTCTGTTGCTCGGCTATGGCGCCTATTTGACCTTCTTCGATTTCTGCAAAAAGGCGTTTCCGGAAATCAGCGATCAGACCGTGGCGCGCATGGTGGCTGGGATGGAAGCGGAAATCTTTCGTCCCGACGACGAACTGCGCCGTCTCGCAAAATGCGCCATTCAGCTGGGGGTGGATGACCTTTTCCGCAATGGCATTACTCCCGCCGAGATCATGCCATCTCTGAAGCGGTCAGAAGCCGGCAGGAAGTGGCTGGAAGAACTGGCCGTGTCGCGAGAACCATGGTTCAACATTAATGTTGGCGACGGTTTTTATCATTATCATCGCTCCTGGAACGACGATCTTTCGATGCCCTTTGCCTCGCTGCCCGGCTATATTGCAAATGTGAAAGCGGGCGAGCGCATCGAGCGGCCGGTCGAAAAGTTGATGTCCGAGCGCAAGCAACTCATCAACGATTACCGTGAACTGCTCAATAGCGACCAGGAACGAGCGGCCTATGACCAGATGATTCAGCTTGCCCATCGCGTGTTCCCCTACGTCGAAGGCCACAAATTCTATTGTGAGCACTGGTATACCAATCTGTTCTTTAATAAGATTCGGGAATTTGGCACGCTTTTGACTGAGCATGGATTTTTCCCTGAGGCCGAAGACGTTTTTCACCTGACGCACTACGAAGTGGAAGCGGCGATTATTGATCTGATGACTTCGTGGTCGAACGGCTCGCCGCCACGCGGCCCCGCCCGCTGGACGCGGATTGTGAACGAGCGCAAAGCAGCGATCGCCGAATGGGCCAGGCACGAAACTCCGCCGGCTCTCGGCCCCGTCCCCGACATCATTGACGATCCTGCGATTGTCATGCTGTGGGGTATTACGCGCGAGAATCTGGATTCGTGGCTGGCGGCTGGGGAGAAACCGGATTCGAATGAGATCAAGGGATTCGCTGCCTCCAGCGGGGTAGTCGACGGCATCGCGCGCGTGGTGATGACGGTGGACGAAATTGATCGCCTGCGCCGTGGTGACATTCTGGTTTGCCACGTTACCAACCCGAGCTGGGCTCCGGTGTTTCAAAAGATTGCCGCCGCCGTTTCCGATATCGGCGGCTCGATGAGCCACGCGGCGATCGTGGCGCGAGAATTCGGCCTGCCGGCGGTTGTCGGTACCGGCACAGCTACGCAGAAGATCAAAGATGGCCAACGTATTCGCGTGGACGGGGGCAGGGGCGTAGTGACGATTCTGCAGTGACAGTTCTACGTGCACCTCTGTGTCCTCTGTGTTAAGTAAAAGCGGAACCACAGAAGACATAGAGGTGCACAGAGAGAAGCCGCATGAGGAGGCACGTACCAATGACTGCATCGACCCTTACGAAAATGACAGCCCCGCCGTCCACGGCTTATAAAATCGTGGACATCCCTGAAGCCTACACGGATGTGATCAAGCGGCATGGCATACCCGGCACGTTCGTCAGTTCATCGGAGCAAGAGAGCCCGTGGGTACCCTTCGGACCGAATGCGGCCATCCGCCATCTTCTCTTCGACACGCGCCACAATATTTTCAGCAACATTCTGTGGATCAAATCTGCGGGCGTCATTGGCACACACAAGCACCGCGGAACGGTTGTCATGGTCTGCCTCGAGGGCAGCGCCCGCTATCTCGAATACGATTGGGTGGCCGGCCCCGGCAGCTTTATCTACGAAACCCCGGGTCTTGTTCATACTCTGGTGAGCGACAATCCCAGCGGTGTGAAACTGTTTGGCTGGCTGCAGGGACCGCTCGAGTTTTACGACGACAATGGCAACTTCGTGGAAACGGTTGACGTCTTCTGGTTTATCAATCACTACGCGAGCTATTGCCGCGAGCACGGCATTCCAGTTAACAAGCAGCTCTACATTTGAACCGACCCAGGTTTCAACGTTTCAAGGTTGCGAGGTTTCGAAGAAAAAACCGCGAACAATCGCCAAGAACCGCGAGGCTATCGAAACCTTGAAAGGTTGAAACTTTGAAGCCTTCGTTCATGCCATCCACCGCAAACATCGGTTGGTTCGCCGACATCACCCTTGCTGATCGACTCAAAGTTGGAGGCAAAGGCGCTTCGTTGGGCGAGTTGGCGCGTGCGGGCATCGCGGTCCCACCCGGTTTTGTTGTAACCACCCGCGGGTTCGAACAGGTTTTGGCCGAACTGGAAAAGGAACTCCCGGTCCGCGCGCGAGTGGAAGCGCTGTCACTCCAGGATCTGAGAGGAATCCGCCTACTATCCGAGGAGCTTCGCACTCGCCTCAAAGGCGCGCCATTGCCAAAGGACGTGCACGCGGATATCGTGGCCGCGCATGCGGCATTGTGCCGCTCAGATCCCAATCGGCCGTTGGCGGTGCGCTCGTCGGCTACAGCCGAGGATTCAGAGGAGGCCAGCTTCGCTGGACTGCAGGACACATATCTTTGGGTGAAGGGTGTGGAAGCCGTTCTGGAATATGTGCGCTGGTGTTGGGCCAGCCTCTATTCCGTTCCTTCGATCTCCTATCGCCGAAAAGATCGCATCCCGGAAGACGGAATTGCAATTGCGGTCGTCGTGCAAAAGATGGTCGATGCGCGATCGGCGGGAGTGATGTTCACGCGCAGCCCGCTGACCGGAGATCGCTCGGTGATCACCATCGAGTCAGCCTGGGGCCTGGGCTCTGCGGTGGTCAGCGGCGAAGTCACTCCAGACCGCTTTGTGATCGGCAAAATCACCGATCAGATTTCAGGTCGGGAAATTTCCGACAAGCGACGTCAAGACGTACCGGCCGAGAGAGGCGGGATCACGCAAATTGAAACGCCGGAAGAACTTCGCCATGCTCCCTCGATCAGCGATGATGAGATCAAAGCTGTGGCGGAAATCGGACGCAAAGTCGAACGCCACTATGGCAAACCGCAGGACATCGAGTGGGCGATTGACCGCGGAGGTGAGATTTTCTTGTTACAGAGCCGCCCTGAGACTGTGTGGTCCGGCAAAGATAAAGCTCCGATCGCGAAGCCCGCGGAGAACCCGGTTCAGCACGTGATGAAAATCTTTGGAGGACGCCGTTGACGTTCACGGCCAAAGATGTGGCCGAGATCATGCGTATTCTCGAGGAATCGAGCTTCGATGAATTGCGGCTCGAGATCGACGGCGTCAAGCTGCACCTTCAGCGTGGGTCAGCGGTGCACGAGGTTTCCGCGGCGAAATCCTTTCCCGCGCCACCATCGGCGGACGACTTAGGGCAGGCTGCGCCGCCCACTGCCCCGCTGAAGCCGCAACCAGAGCCGCCATCCGAGCCGGGTCTCGTGGAAATCACCGCTTCTCTTCTGGGAATCTTTTACGTTGCGCCCAAGCCGGGTGAGCCTCCGTTCGTAAAGTTGGGATCGAAGGTTGCGGAGCGGACGGTGGTCGGTGTCATCGAAGTCATGAAACTGATGCACACCGTGAACGCGGGGGTGAAAGGCGAGGTGGTTGAGATTTTGGTCAAGAACGGTGCAGCGGTCGAGTACGGCGAAGTTCTAATGCGCGTGCGCCCAGAGGCTTGAACGTGGCGAACATTCAAATCGTCGAGACTTCGCTCCGGGACGGGAACCAGAGTCTTTGGGCGGCGCTTGGCATCGACACGGCCAAGACCCTGACCATCGCTCCTGTCATGGACCGCGTGGGTTTCAAAGCTATCGACTTTACTACCTCCACGCACATGGGCGTCGCGGTTCGCTACAAAAAGGAAGACCCGTGGGAGCGAATTCGACTGATGGCGCAGGCCACGCCGAAAACACCGCTGCAATTTCTCTCCACGGGATTCCGGTTTATTTCCTGGGAAACGGCCAGCCCGGAATTTATGAAGCTGGCTTTCGCCACGCTGGTTAAGAATGGCATCCGCCGCTTCGCGCTGGCGGATCCGATGAACAATACCGATTCTGCCACCGCCTGCGCGCGCATGATCAAAGAAGTTGGCGGCGAGTTCGTGGTCGCCGCTTTGGTGTTTACGATCACCCCCATCGACGACGACGCGCGTTACGTAGAGCGCGCCCGCAAACTCGCGGCTAGTCGCGACGTAGATGCGCTTTACATCAAAGATCCCGGCGGCTTGTTGAGCCCTCTGCGCGCACGCACTATGATTCCGGCAATCAAGGCGGTGATGGGTGACAAGCCTTTGGAACTCCATTCCCATTGCACCATCGGTCTTGGCGAGCTGGTCTACATGGATGCACCGCAATGGGGAGTAAGCACTGTGCAGTGCGCGTCGGGCGCGGCAAGCGACGGAATTTCGAATCCTCCCGCAGGACGCGTTGTGGCAAATCTGCGCGAACTCGGGCACCAGATCGATATTGACGACGAGGCTCTGACTGAAGTTGGCCGCTATTTCACGCACCTCGCAGAGGCGGAAGGGCTTCCCGCCGGTCGCCCGCAGGCTTTCGACGCCGCATACTTCCATCACCAATTACCGGGAGGAATGACGGGCACTATGCGGCGGCACCTGGCGGAAAGCAGCCTCACACACCTCGAAGGTGCGGTGATTGAAGAATTAGGCCGGGTGCGCCAGGAGTTGGGTTGGCCGATTGTGATGACTCCTTTTTCGCAGATGCTACTCACCCAGGCGGTTATGAACGTAACCCGCCACGAACGATACACCGTTGTGGCTGACGAGTTAATTCGATACACCCTCGGACGCTTCGGAAAACCTAGCCTGCCGATTGCACCGGAAGTGCTGGACCGTATCGATTCTTTGCCGCGAACCCGCGAGCTTCGTGAGGAGCCGGGCATGCCGCCTCTCGCCGAACTGCGAAGACGAATTGGACCAGAGTTGAGCGACGAGGAATTTCTGCTTCGCGCGACGATGCCTTGCGAACAGGTCGACGCGATGAAAGCCGCCGAGCCCGCACCGCAGACCTACAATCCGGACATTGCCCCGGTGATCCAGTTGCTTCGTCAGCTCGCTGCGCGTCGCGACATCGCGCGATTGTCTATTGAGAAGCCTGGTTTCCGGCTGGAGC
This sequence comes from Candidatus Sulfotelmatobacter sp., assembly GCA_030045935.1. Classification (GTDB taxonomy): domain Bacteria; phylum Acidobacteriota; class Terriglobia; order Terriglobales; family Acidobacteriaceae; genus Sulfotelmatobacter. The sequence goes on along the minus strand of JASIEN010000449.1, from coordinate 132 downwards.
TGAAAGGTACACCGCCGCAGCGAACGGCGACAACATGAACGACAGAAACAGACCTAGTAGGCCCAAATCTAAGAGATCGAGTTCCAGCAAAGATGGACAACTCAGGTCTGTTAAGGGTTTCCTTTTCGACCT
>JASIEN010000043.1 GCA_030045935.1 Candidatus Sulfotelmatobacter sp. | reverse complement strand
TTCCGGTCAGCAACTCCTGCGGCACGGCCATTCCGCGAAACTCCGCTGGCCGCGTGTAGTGCGGATAATCGAGCAACCCATTCGACCCGCAAGTCGAATCCGCGCCGCCCGGCTGTTTCGAACCGCCCGCCGTAAACGACTCCTGCTGCGTCGACGCTTCGTTTCCCACAGCGCCTGGCAACAACCGCACAACCGCTTCAATGACCACGGCCGCGGCCATCTCTCCGCCGCTCAGCACATAATCGCCGATGGAAAGCTCGCGGTCGGCGAGATAATCGGCAACCCGTTCGTCTACACCCTCGTACCGCCCGCAGACGAAAACGATCCGCTCCATCGCTGCCAATTCAGTTGCAACACTTTGCGTGAACCGTTGCCCTTGCGCTGAGAGCAACACTACCGATTCTTTCACGCGACCCGCGACGCGATCTTCGCGCGATTCAATGCCCATCTTATCCAGACACTCGAACAGCGGTTCGGGCTTGAGCACCATGCCTTCGCCACCGCCGAAGGGACGGTCGTCCACTGTCCGATGCCGATCATGGGTAAACTCCCGCAGATCGTGAACCTTGATTTCTGCCAGGCCCATTTCCCGTGCCCGGCGCGTGATGCCGTAATCCAAGGGCCCGCGGAAGAAGTCCGGAAAAATGGTTACGATGTTGGCCTTCAAGACCAGTTCCCAGTTGCCGGTTTTCGGTTCTCAGGAGAACTAAGTTGTCTTACCCATTCTCCGTCGCTTTTTCCCTGCGGAGGACTGCTGCTGTTTCTCTTCTGCCGTCAGCGGCCCATTTACTTCCAACAATCCCTCCGGCAGATTCATGCGTACCAGCTTGCCCGGCACGTCTACGCTCTCGAGATATGCCTCGGCAAACGGCGTTTCGAACAATCCACCCTTCGCGTCGCGTACCACGAGCAACGGCGCTTCGCCGGCTCCGAACTGAACATTTTCGACATGCCCGATCTCTCGCCCGCGATCCACTATCGTGCAGCCGACCAGATCGCTCACGTACTCCCAACCTGCTTCCAACTGCCCCCGCTGGTCGCGCGGAACCTGCAACTCGTTCCCGACCAGAGTTTGCGCCTCAGTGATCGAATCCACGCCCGCGAACTTGATCACCAGCAGTCCCTTGTGCGGCCAAAGGTCTTGAACTTCCAACTCAAGCCGCGCCGAGCCTTCCTGGCGGGGCAAAGCCCATAACTTCATCCCAACCTTGAATCGATCGGGGACGTCGCTCAGAACCTCGCTCGCGACTTCGCCATGCCGGCCCTGTGTTTTCACCACGCGCGCCAGCGTAATGAACTCATCAGCTGTTTCCGAGTCGCGAATAGGCTTAGTCGATCACTTCCAACTGGTATCGCTTTCGCGCCCGCGCTCCCGCCGCATTCAACAGCGTGCGCAGAGCCCGCACCGTCCGGCCCTGACGTCCGATGACCTTGCCGACCTCATCTTCGGCGACTTCTAATTCGATCACGTCGTCATCGAAATGCTCGACAAAAACCTGATCGGGAGCATCCACAATCCACTTAGCAATCTGCTCAATTAGCGCGCGCGGGTCTGCCGTGTTTTCAGTCATTGGATTAGGCCAGAATAATTTGCCAGAGGGCAGCGTCCGGAAACGCGGTCACCACGCGTTTATGCCGCCGGAACCGCTGGTGCTGCCGGCGCCTTCGAATACAGCTTATTCACCCGCTCCGACATCTGCGCGCCCTTCGATACCCAGTAGTCCACGCGGTCGCGCTTCAGTTCAATGCTGGCGGGATTGGTGCGGGGATTGTACGTCCCGACCACCTCCACCGGACGCCCGTTGCGCGCCCGCGCCTTTTCAATGACCACAATTCTGTAATGCGGTTGTTTGCGCGCACCTGTGCGCGCCAGTCGAATCATTAACACAAGCTAAGTCCTTGTTTCCGGAAGAGTCCGGCGAGATCAAGACAAACACTTATTATGCCGGAGGTTAGCGGGAATCGCAATAGCGGCATACTGAGGTTCGGTTACCCCGACTACCCGCCGCCGAAGGCATCTCGGAGGATGTAGGCGCCCCGTGTCTTTATAAAGTCGACGATGCTATTGAGTAGAAATAGCCCGGAGGCGATCGACAGTTGTCGCTCCGTGCTGAGAGCGTGGCAGTCAAAAATGATCAGAGCAACAATTCCTGCGACCGCGAACACCCCGTTGTTTCTGATCCAAACCCATTCGGGGCCTTTATCGGTGCGTTTGTACATAAGGAATCGAAGCCACAGTACATTGAGCAACAAAAGAATTATGTAAACCACGATATATCCGCGAGCGTACGAGTCCCGTATCCCGCGCATGCACATGTCTTGGAAATAGCGGCAGAGGAAAAAGAACAACACGGCATGAAGAAACAAAATAGGGAAATGAATGACCACCAGGACCCATCTTCGGGGCGGATCCAATTTCAGGATTCTTTCGAGAACGCACCGCTTGATATTGCCGACCGCCCAAAAGAATCTAATGCCGGCCCCCGTGATGACCAACGCTAAGGCCAGCAGAAGCGCTTTTTCACCGGCCGATACCGGGGCGGCGCCCGGATCCCGGGTTACCTGAAGGTAGCCCGATTCGACGACCTTTTGAAAACCAAAAATCAAGGCGATGCCGTACAGGTTGCGGATCAGGCTGAGATCGCGGTCGACGTTTGCGGCAACTCTGGATGGGTTGCCCATCCAGACTATGTGCTCGCCCCGGTATCGCTCGCGCAGATCTTCAAGCAATGCCCTGCCGTCGCCCTGGCCACGGCGATCGGTGCTGACGGCGATTTCGTACACGATTCCCACTCGCGCGGCCGCCTCAGCCTTTGCATCTGTGTTATCTCTCCATGCTCGAAGGATGCCTGCAATCTCGCCGGTTTTCGAGCGCGCAGTCAAAAAGATCTTCCCGTTTGCTTGGGCGCCCTGCAGGGTCTTCTCGACCGATTCAATCTCAGCCTGCTCCGACAATTGAGCGTAGAATCTGGCAAGTTCTGCGGTGGAGGGAGCTTTGGGCTCGATTGGCGGCTTCTCCCGCGGCTGTTTCCTGAACCACAACACGTTGAAATCCTCCAGGCAGCACAGCAAATTATCATGTCCGAACCAAGCATGGGCAGTTTTCTGAAATAAGTTCTGACTTCGTAACAAGGAAGGATTCCTTTTCAGCAGAACGATTCTCTCACCGCGCCGTCTAACGGTTATGAGGCTTCCGGCAGCAGGTTTTGCGACGAACACAATTGGGCTGGCCGTCACGCTCCTATGCCTTGCCCAAAGCCAGAAAGCTGTACCGCGACCACCGATATTGGACGGTGCCATAACGTGGTCGCAGGCAAAGGCCACCGACTCCGGCATTGACACCCATGCCCTGCAATCGTTGTACTCCGCCGCAGCAGAAGATCCGCATCACGATTTGAAAGGGATCGTGATTGTGCGCGACGGTCGTTTAGTAAGCGAGCGCTATTTTAACGGTGATTCCGTTGATTCGCTTCACGACATCCGTTCCGCCACCAAGAGCATTACGTCCCTGCTGATGGGCATCGCCATCGATAAGGGGTTGGTGCACAGCGTCAATGACTCGATTTCGCTCTACCTGCCGGGGCTGCCGAAAGATGGAAAGGAGAAAATTACCATCAGAGATCTGTTGAACATGCGCTCCGGCCTCGACGCTGATGATAGCGACCCCAAGAGTCCGGGAAACGAAGACAATCTCGACCAGTCCTCCGACTGGATTCGCACCGTTTATTCGATTCCAGTCAAACGCCAACCAGGAACGAATTACTTGTATTGTTCACTCAACGCCTTCCTCGCCGGCGCAATTGTCGAGAATGCGAGTCACCAGCCGCTCGATCGGTTTGCGAAGGCCAATTTATTCGATCTCCTGGGAATCGAAAAATTCAGCTGGCGGCACGTTCCCGTTGAGCGCACTACGGGGCAAGGCAATCTCTATATCACCACACGCGACGAGGCGGCGATTGGCGAGCTTATGTTGGCCGACGGCATCGTGAGAGGACGGCGAATTCTGACCCACGACTGGATCGCGCAGAGTCTGGCCAGCCAAGTCGCCATCGCTGACGTCGATCCTTACGCCGACTTCTATGGCTACATGTGGTACACCAAGACGGAAGCCGTCGGCGACCGAAAGTTTAAAGTGCACTTCGCCTCTGGCAATGGAGGCAACAAAATCTACCTCATCCCATCGCTTCACATGGTCGTTGCCATTACTTCAAGCGCGTACAACCAAAAATATGGGCAGCGGCGATCTCAGGACATTTTGTTAAAGATACTTGCCGCTACGAAGCCGGAATAATGACACGCCGCGTCCCGCTTGATTGCACAACGACGTTGGCCGGATCGCAGTTATTCACAGGACGCCGAGCTTTTTTACATTTTTGTCATCTTCACGTCATCCTCCTGTAATGTTCCCAGCCTATGTTCGCGTGCAATCGATGCTTGGGTCGTTCCAGTTCACCACAAAAACCACCGTCCACAACTGAGGAGAAAGCTATGTCTTCGTTGAGGGTTCTGACGAAGGTCAGAGATCACGTCACGGTTGGGGCAAGCCTTCTGGGCTTGCTTGTCAACATGGGGGCGCCGGTTACCACCGCCGCTCAGCCGCCACACGCAGCCTTTCAGCCAGTTACGCCGATCCAACACGTGATCGTGATCATTGGAGAAAACCGCAGCTTCGATCACGTTTACGCCACCTACGTCCCGGCCGCCGGGCAAACCGTATTCAATCTGCTTTCCCAGGGCATCGTCACCAGCTCACTAAAGCCCGGTCCGAATTTCGCGCTGAGCGCGCAGCCTAGCGCAGTAGACGACGACGCCTTTCTGCTTACCCCGCCGGGCAAGGCGGCTCAGAGCCCGCTTCCCGCTCCGGGCACGGCTAGCGCACCCACGGCGGCAAGCGACGCCCATCCCGCTCCCTTTCAAACTCTCGCTCTGGCGAAACTTGTCGAGCCTGATCTTTTTGGCAAGTACTACAAGTATCTGACTACAGGGGCCACGGGTTTGGCGCACGACGTAGCGGATACACGGATCAAGAATGTGAACAGCTTGCCTAGCGGCGTGTTTCGCCTTACGCCTGGCGTAAAGTACGACGATTATGCTGCCAGCCCGGTACACCGCTTCTACCAGATGTGGCAGGCAGAAGACTGCTCGGCATTGACCTCTACCACGAACAATCCGAGCGGCTGCTTGCACGATCTGTTCTCCTGGGTCGAGATCACCATCGGTGCGGGCAGCAACGGTAACCCTCCGCCGAGCCCGTTCACTGACCTGAGCACGGGCGAGGGATCCACGGCTCTGGGCATGTATAACGTCCAGGCCGGCGATGCTCCGTACATGAAATACCTAGCTGACAACTTCACTCTCAGCGACAACATGCACCAGTCAGTAATGGGCGGGACGGGAGCCAATCACATCATGTTCGGTTACGCGGACGCGCTCTGGTACAGCGACGGCGACGGCGACATCGAGACGCCGCCTACGAACCAGATTGAAAATCCCAATGCTTTATCTGGAACGAACAACTGGTACACCCAGGATGGATATTCGGGCGGCAGCTACACCAATTGCTCGGATACGACCCAGCCCGCGGTTCCTGCGATCGTAAACTACTTGCAGTCGCTGAATCCTCCGATCAGCCCACGCTGCACAACCGGAGCGTATTACCTGCTCAACAACTATGACCCGGGATTCAACGGCGACGGCTCGCTCAACCAGTACACGCCTTTCGTAATCCCGCCAACCTCACAGCCACACATCGGCGACGTGCTGAGCGCAGCCGGACTGTCCTATACCTACTTCGGCGCGCAATGGGACCTTTACGTAACTGACCCGACCGAAGCCAACCCTTACGACCGTTACTGCACCATCTGCAACCCATTCCAGTATGCCTCTGACATTATGACCAGTCAGACGCAGCGCGAAGCCCACATTCAAGACACGACGCAACTGTATGAAGATATTCAGACCGGGAATCTTCCTGCGGTTTCGATCGTCAAGCCCGATGGTTTCCTCGACGGTCATCCGTCCTCGTCGAAGCTCGATCTGTTCGAGGGCTTCGTGAACAAGATCGTTAACCAGGTTCAGTCAAATTCCGCTCTATGGGCGAACACGGCGATTTTCGTCACCTTCGACGAGGGCGGTGGCTACTATGACTCCGGTTACGTGCAACCCGTGGATTACTTTGGCGACGGGACGCGCATACCGCTGCTGATCGTTTCCCCCTATTCCACCGGTGGCGTGGTCAATCACAGCTATGCCGACCATGTCTCCATCATCAAGTTCATCGAACGCAACTGGGGTCTTCCGACCATCGGTCCGAACACGCGGGATAACTTCCCCAACCCGACGGTGGGAGCGAACCCGTACGTTCCGACGAATAGTCCTGCGTTGGATGACCTGTTCGATGCCTTTAATTTTTCAAACCCCGGCGCGGTAAGGGCTCCGGCGAAGTAGTTTCACCTAACTTGAGCGAACTGGCTAGGGATCCGCGTCCTTGGCCGGTTCGATTATCTTGGGAGGTAGGGCATGAAATTTTGTCAACTACATGTCGGTTTGGTGCTGTTTTTACTTGCATTTCATTTCTCTGCAGCCAGTCAGATCAAGCCCGTAAACGTCACTGGCCGCTGGCAGATTTCGTGGGTAGCCCGCGTGGGAATAGAGCGCGACACGATCCAACTCGAGGAGACGGAATCGAAACTGACTGGAACCTTCTACGGGAAGTTGGGCTCGCCGAAGGTCTCAGGGATTGTTGACGGGACACGCATTGCTTTGCGTCTGGATTTTCCCGGTACACACCCTTATACGCTTTTGTTCACCGGAACCATTGACGGGGAAAAAATGAAGGGGAAGCTTGAAGTTCCGGGAGTTGACGGAGCATACGACTTCCACGGAGAAAACGTCAGTCCCACGAACTACACGTGGTCGGCGGTCCGTCAATCTGATACGCATCAGTCCGATCCGGAAGCGGAGGCGAGTGCGCAACAGAAACGGTCGGCCGAGCAAACGAAGCCCAAGCCTGCAAACTGAGAATTCGGCTTCCACCCGGTGCAACTTAAGCATCCTTGAAGGAAAGCCGCGTAGTGCGGGTCGAAATTACTGTAGTCACTTCGCCGGCATTCTGGTCTGTCCTTGCAATGTCACGCTTTCAACCCTGCCCTCAAGCTTTTCCCGAATCCGCCCGATGCATTAGAGTATCCGCCAATCGGCGGGATGCCGATGCACCGAACGAATTTTACTCTGGCCTTTGTCTGCTTATTCTCAATCGCGGGGCTGACCGCGCATGCCCAGGAATTCCAAGTCTTCGACCGCAAGGTGCAGATACACGGCTTCTTCACGCAAGGCTATGTGAAGACAGACACGAACAATTGGCTGACCATGGACACGACCGACGGAAGCTTTGCCATGACCGACATGGGCCTGAATCTGACGTCGCAGATGACGGACCGGCTTCGCGTCGGCGCCCAGGCCTACGACTACGACGTGGGCCAGTTGGGCCAATGGCATCCTTCGCTGGATTGGGCGGTCGCGGATTATCGCTTTACTAATTGGTTGGGCGTGCGAGCGGGCAAGGTGAAAACCACCTTAGGACTGTACAACGACACGCAGGACCTCGATTTTCTCCGCCCTTTTGCCTTGTTACCGCAGGGAGTGTATCCCATTGATTTGCGCGAAACCACGATTGCTCACACAGGCGGTGATATTTACGGCACGGTCCCGCTACGGCGCAGATTCGGCGACATCTCCTACACCGGTTTTATCGGACATCGCAGCGACAGCATCTACAGCGGCTATCCCTACCTGCTGACGGAATACGGGATTTTCTTTCACAGTCTGGGCGGCTTGGAATATGGCGCGGACTTACGCTGGAACACGCCGCTGAAGGGCCTCACCGTTGGCGCCTCGCGAATGAACGAAGACATTACGGGAAAGGGGCAGTTCGTCGACCCGCTCAACCCCTATGCCGGCCTGATTCCTTTCCAAACCTCAACCAGGGCGTACTGGACCAATCAGTTCTATGGGGAGTATTTACTGCGCAAATTGCGGATCGACACAGAATACCGGCGCTACTTCAACAAGGAACCCTACATACCAGAATCGCTCGTGATCTTCGACTCACGGTCCTGGTACGTTTCAGGCGCTTACCGTTTGAGCAAACATCTGGAACTCGGGTCTTATTATTCGCACTATACCGGCACGGCGGTATTCCTGGGTGCCGCGGCAGCGTTTGCGGCCACCGAGACCAATGCGGACCTTCCACAAAATCACGTATACGACAAAGTAGTGGCCGGGCGCGTCAATATTAATCGGTTTTGCTACGTGAAAATCGAAGGTCATTTTATGAACGGATACGGCCTGAGCGCGTATCCTGACGGATTTTATCTGCAACAGAATCCATCGGGCTTTAAACCAGACACGAACGCGCTGGTGGTGAAAACGGGATTTCACTTCTGAGGCTCGGCTATGGAGAAGCAGCCAATCCGCTGGCGACGCCAACCGTTCATTGCGGTGGTATTGGTTCTCCTGGCTGCGCTTTATGCCCGAGCCGGCGACGTGAAGATTATCGCCAATGAGAGCGTGAAGGCTGGCTCCATCACGATCAATGAACTCCGCGATGTGTTCCTGGAGAAAAGAACTCAGCTTAAGGACGGATCGACAGTGGTGCCGGTGCTCGAAAGGTCGGGCCCTGCTCATGAAGCCTTTCTCAAAGAGTATTTGGACCGCGACAGCGCGGAGATCCAGACCTACTATCAAGGACTGACCTTCAGCGGCAAAGGAACCATGCCGAAGGAAGTGGAATCGGACGCCGAGGTGGTAGCCTACGTCGCCCGAACCAGAGGCGC
>JASIEN010000448.1 GCA_030045935.1 Candidatus Sulfotelmatobacter sp. | reverse complement strand
TGCACTCTGTAACCGGAACGCTGACAAGTAACCGGAGTGTAGGGACGCTGGGCGGGAATACCAGCAGGCTGGAAATGGATTTGCGTCCTTGCCCTCCTGCAGGAACGATGAGGATACGAGGTGGTTAAATTCCCTCATCGTTATAGGGGAAGCCATTCCTGAGCCGAAAAGCAGTGTCAAGAGAGCGGCACGGCTGGCCAGTGCCGACATAAACTCCGGGGGATATCTCGAACGGCCAGGTCCGAAGAACAGCAAGCAAGACAATGAGAGAAACTCGAATCCCAATTCCTGTGCGAGTTCACGAGAAAACAGGTGCTGGCCCGGCCGCTTCATCGAGTTGATAAAGATCGGAGACAAAACACTTGTTGAAGGTCATCAAGTCCCCGCACCGAAAAACTCCTCAACTACGCGCAGTTCGGTGGTCTTTCGATAATTCGGCAAGCTGTTGATAAATACGCGCCCGTATTGCTTTTTCAAAATTCGATTGTCGAGGAGCACCAACAAGCCGCGATCATGCAGCGACCGGATCAACCTTCCGAATCCCTGCTTTAGCGTGATCACCGCCGACGGCACCTGATAATCGAAGAACGCGTTGCCCCCCTCCGCGTCGATCGCCTTCACTCGCGCAGCAACTACTGGATCGCTCGGCACCGCAAACGGCAATCGGTCGATAATTACGCAGCTCAACTGTTCTCCTTGCACGTCGACTCCTTGCCAGAACGATGAAGTGGCAAACAGCACGGCGTTTGACGTTAGCCGGAATTCCTCGAGCAGTGCGGACTTTGGCGCGTCGCCCTGACGGAGCATGGGAAAGTCTAGTCCCCCCAGCAGGCGTTCGTAGATTTCATTCATCTGCACATAGCTGGTAAACAACACGAAAGCCCGTCCGCGCGTGATTTCCAGCAGCTTGCGAATACGCTCCGCCGCCTTTTGCGTGAATTGCGGTGTGCGCGTATCCGGCAAATCGGGGGGCACGTAGAACAGCGCCTGTTGCGCATAATCAAAATGCGACGGCAACACGGATTCACGCGCATGTTCCATGCCCAGCCGCTCGCGGATGTAATCAAATTGTCCGCCCACCGCCAGGGTAGCGGAAGTCAGTACCGCACATTCCAGCTTCGACCACAGGCATTCGCGCAGGATGGGACCGACATCGATCGGCGTCGCCTGCAGGAAGACGTTCTGGCGGCCTCGAAAAGGCACCTCTGGCCCTGGATCTGCTGAGGGGTGCCCGTGGTCTCGCCAGTGTTGCGAGACCTGGGAACGGCCGTACCCTCCCCGGCTTGCGGCTCGTCCGCCTCGCCGCTCGATCCAGAACACGGTATTTCTATCATCCGCTTCCATCGCGTAGCGTAGCTGCACCTGAATTTCCTCGGCACGGCGGATGAAATTGAACACCTCCTCCGGCTTCTCAGAAAGCCCGCCCAATTCGCCCGCCAGGCGGGTTAAGCAGTGGTTGAATGCCAGGAACTCTTCCCCATTCTCTTCCAGAAACTCGCGGCGGTTTTCGAAGGCGAAGCGGCCGTCGCCAGGCGGCAGAAGCGAAAAGAAAAACTGCGAGCCGTCGCGCAAGCTGCCAACCGCTCCCGAAAGCGAGGCCGACATCTTCTGATTGCGTTGCAGCCAGCTTTCGACGTCGCGAGCGAGTTCCTCAACGCGCAGGTTGCTAACGGAAATTCCAAAATAATTGCTGGCGACTTCTTCCAGTTCGTGCGCTTCATCGAAAATGACCGCGGCTGCTTCGGGCAGAATGCCCGCATCCGGCGCATTTTCCGCCTGCAGCTTGATTGCAAGGTCGGCGAAGAACAGGTGGTGATTGACGATAATGATGTCGCTTTCCAGCGCCCGGCGCCGCATTTGGGTGATGAAGCAGTGTTCCCATTCAGTGCATTTCTGGCCGGAACAGGCTTCCGCGCGTGCATCCAGTTTGTGCCACAGGGCACTCGCCTCGGGAATTTCCGTCAACTCCGCACGGTCACCAGTGCTTGTCGTTTTTTCCCAGGCGGCAATGGCGCGGTATTGCTCGATCTCTTCGAATCCGCTCAACACCGGCTGATTGGTAAGGTCATAAAGCTTTTTTCGGCACAGATAATTGTTGCGGCCTTTCATGTAGCAGACGGAAAGACGGCCAGGGCTTTGCCCAGGCAGGACAGCCGAGGCGGCTGTCCCTAAGTGGTCTTGGAATAGCGCTCGCTCGATAAACGGAACGTCCTTATAAAAGAGCTGCTCTTGCAAGTTCTTTGTGCCCGTAGAAATGATCACGCGCTTGCATGAGCGGATCACTGGCAGTAGATAGGCCAGTGTTTTTCCAGTCCCCGTGCCCGCTTCGACAATCAGATGCCGTTTCTCCGCGAGCGCCAGCTCGATTTCCTGCGCCATCTGCAATTGCCCGCGGCGAAATTCGTAGGCAGGATGCGTGCGCGACAGTATGCCGCCGGGAGAAAAGAAGTGATACAGGGAAGACTCCTTCGTTGGCAGCACGGGCTGGCCTACGTTCGCTGACGATGCGGGCTGGGAACTCAAGGCCACGAAGTCTCTATAATAAACATTCCCAAGCAGACCGGTTCCATCCGCTTGAACGCTCCCGCCGACAAATCGAGGAAAGCAGCGCAAGGTCCCACGATGCCAACCCTGGCCATCGTGGGCCGGCCCAACGTTGGCAAATCGACGCTGTTCAATCGCGTCGTGGGTGCCCGGCGAGCCATTGTAGGCGACGAGCCTGGCATCACGCGCGACCGGCTTTATGGCGAAGCCGAATGGCGCGGGCACAGATTTCGCGTGGTTGACACGGGAGGCATTCTTCCGGAAGAGAAAGATCTGATCCCGGCAGAGATTTTTCGCCAGGCTCGTGTCGCAGTGGGGGAGTCTGCGGCGATTGTGATCGTCGTCGATGGGCGCTCCGAGCTTGCCGCACCCGATCTGGAACTGGCGCGTCTGCTGCGAAAAACCGGCAAGCCGCTGTTTCTGGCGGTGAACAAAGTCGACAGCGAAAAACAAGCGCTGCTGATTGAAGATTTTCATCGGCTTGGGATTCGTGACATGTTCGCGGTTTCCGCCGAGCATGGGCGTGGAGTGGATGACCTGCTTGATGCAGTGGTCGATGTTTTGCCAGACGCGAAAAATCAAAACACAGATGGCACAGGGGACACAGAGGCAAGAGATTCGGTAATCACCAACGACTCGCCAACGACCAATGACCGATCGGCGACCGACGACGAGGAGCGGGCGAAGGAAATTAAAGTCGCCATTATTGGCCACCCCAATGTCGGCAAGTCCACGCTGCTGAATCGGCTCACCGGAAGTGATCGAGCCATCGTTTCGCCTGTTCCCGGGACGACGCGCGATGCCATCGACGAAGTCGTCGTGCGTGACGACCGCCAGTTTCGCTTCATTGACACCGCTGGCATTCGCCGCAAAGGCAAGACACATCTGATGGCGGAAAAACTTTCTGTGGTAATGGCGCGCAAGCATCTAGAAGCGGCCGACATTGCGTTATTGGTCATCGATGCTACTGAAGGCGTGAGCCAGCTCGATGCCGCGATTGCCGGGTACGCGCACGAGAGCGGACGGAGCGTCATCATCGTAGTCAATAAGTGGGATCTTGTTCTCAGCGGTACAGAGAAAGCAGGCAGGCCGTCAAAAGCGGCGCGCATGCGCGAGAGCAAGCGTCCCGGTGATCGTGCTGCTTACGAAGAGCGCCTGCGCTACGACTTGAAGTTTCTAAACTATGCGCCTGTCGTTTTCGTTTCGGCTCAGACCGGCAAAGGCATGGAAAAAATCTTCCCGCTGCTTGAGCAGGTTGCGGACGAGCGCCGCAAGCGCATTCCCACATCGGCGATGAACCGCTTCATCGAATCGGTGGATTTCGATCGCGCCTCAGTCCCCATGCGCCAGCGCGTGAAGATTCTGTATATGACGCAGGCCTCTGTGGCTCCCCCGACGTTTATTCTCTTTACCAATCGCGCGGTCAAACTGCATTTTGCGTACAAGCGGTTTCTGGAAAATCAGATCCGCAAGACGTTCGGATTCTTGGGCACGCCGATTTGGATTAGGAACCGGGCACGGGAGTAAAAAAGGAGGTTTTGGAAGCCGGCACAAAGGTGTGCGGGA
>JASIEN010000447.1 GCA_030045935.1 Candidatus Sulfotelmatobacter sp. | reverse complement strand
CGCAGTTGGCAGATTCACTTTGGTCCAGGAGCGGATCTCATTCGCAACGGCACGAACCCGTTGTTGCTGTTGCGCGAGTTGCGGCAGCTTGGAACTTTGAAGACGAAGGCCATTGCGGCGGCGATGCCACCACTGGCAGAACTGGATCCGGAGCGCTGCTACATCGCGTGGGAGATAACGCTGATAACTGCGGCGCCAGTTGAGGCGATCCGCGATGTGTTTTTGTTCGTGGAGGATTACTGCGAACTAAAGATTGAGCCGGTTGCGGCCGCAAGCTCCGGGGCACACGCAGTCGAGACAGCCCCGGGTGAAGCAAGCGAGAGGCGCGCCGGCCGAAAGGCCTCCGACAGCGCGCAGGCTGCAAGTATTCGCGTGGCGGCGGCGAAATTGGACCAGCTGGTCGATCTTGTCGGTCAACTTGTGACCGTGCAGGCGCGGCTGGGCGAGCTGGCGGCGCGAGGCGAAGACCGCGACATGCAGGCTGTGGTGGAAGAAGTTGACGCGCTTACCTCGGAATTGCGTGAGACCTCGATGAGCATGCGCACGCTGCCAGTGCGGTCGACGTTTGAGCGCATGAAGCGGCTGGTCTATGACCTGGGGCGGAGTCTGCACAAAGAGGTCGAGCTGACATTTGAAGGCGGCGAAACCGAGCTGGACAAGACGGTGATCGACCAGCTGAACGATCCGCTGATGCATTTGATCCGCAACTGCATGGATCATGGTGTCGAATCTGCGGATGTTCGGAGAGCCGCGGGCAAGCCGGAGATGGCCAATGTTCATCTGTCGGCCCGGCATGCGGGGGCGCAGGTTCTGATTTCGGTTGCGGATGACGGCAAGGGAATCGACCCGGAAGCGGTACGGGCAAAGGCGATCGAGAAGGGATTGATCGCGTCCGATGCGCGACTCAGTGAGGCAGAAGTGTATTCGCTCATTCTTGCCCCAGGTTTTTCCACGGCGCGCGAAGTCACGGACGTCTCAGGGCGCGGCGTCGGTATGGACGTCGTGAAGAGGAACGTGGAGGCGCTGCGTGGAAGCATCGAGATTGCCAGCCAGCCGGGGCGCGGATCGACGGTGACGCTCCGGCTGCCGCTGACGCTGGCGATTATTGATGGATTGCTCGTTCGCGTAGGTGATGCGCGTTTCGTCATGCCCCTGGCCAATACGACGGAGTGCGTCGAGCTGACACAGAAAGACATTGAAGCCGCCAACGGCAAACACCTGGCGAATATTCGCGGGGAGATTGTTCCTTATATCCGTCTTAGCGAGTATTTGCGGGTGCACGGCGAGCGGCCTGAGCGCGAGCAGGTGATGATCGCCGAAACTGAGCACGGGCGCTACGGATTCGTGGTCGACCAGGTTTTGGGTGACCACCAGACGGTGATCAAGAACCTGGGGCGGCTGTATCGCAGCGTGCAGATCATTTCCGGAGCAACCATCCTCGGCGATGGGAACATAGCCCTCATCCTGGACTTGAACCGGCTGACACAGGAGGCGATTCGGAACCTGGCTATGGAGCCGGAGCTGCACGCCCAGGGAGCGCGGGTGTGCGCCGCGGCTACAGCAAGTCAAGGATTTTGACGATAAGAGAGAAAGTTAGTTTCGCGGTGGCAAAGAGCGAGTGCTCTTCGTGTGGCCAGGTCTAGAAGGCGACCGACAGGCCGCAGGAAATCCAGCGCAACAAGGCGCACAGCTTTCAAAGGAGATGAGTATGGCAAGCGCGATGGGAGTAGCCAGAAGGAAAGCAGTTCGGGGTGACGGAGAGCAACGGAAAGACAACGGCAAAGCGGCCAACCTGGCACAAATGCAGTCGATGATGGACAGCCTTCCGATTAACGTAATTCTTGCGGATCTCGACTTGCGGATTCAGTACCTGAATCACGCCTCCCGCAAGACTCTTGAAACGCTCGAGAAATATTTGCCCATCAAAGTTTCCGAGATGATGGGCGAATGCATCGATGTCTTTCACAAGGATCCGTCCCAACAACGGAGACTACTGGCGAGCGACAAGAATCTACCGCATCGCGCCCTGATCAAGTTAGGCCCGGAAACGCTGAGTCTGCTGGTCAACGCGGTCTACGACCAGCGTGGCCAATACTCCGGTGCCATGGTGACTTGGGAAGTGGTGACAGAAAAACTGCGGATGGAAGCAACGAACGCCGATTACGCGGGAATCGCGGCCGCCGTCAACCGGTCCCAGGCCGTCATCGAGTTTTCCCTGGAGAGCTTGGTTCTCACGGCCAATGAGAATTTCCTGAAGGTGATGGGCTACACGCTGGAGGAGATCAAGGACAAAAGTCACAGTATGTTTGTGGATGAAGCTTATCGCAACAGTGCGGAGTACCGGGATTTCTGGGCGAAGCTTCGCCATGGCGAATTTCTCGCGGGTGAATTCAAGCGCATCGGCAAGGGTGAAAAAGAAGTCTGGCTCCAGGCATCATACAACCCCATTCTGGACGGTAACGGCAAGGCCATCAAAGTCGTCAAGTACGCAACCGATATCACGAAACAAAAACTTATGAATGCCGATTATGCCGGGCAGATTGCCGCGATTGGCAAATCACAAGCGACCATCGAGTTCAAAATGGACGGCACTATCGTAACCGCGAACGAACATTTTCTGCGTGCCATGGGCTATACGCTCGATGAAGTCAAAGGCCGCCATCACAGCATCTTCGTCGATGAAGCCTACCGCCACAGCTCGGAATATCGCGAGTTCTGGGCCAAGCTGAACCGCGGCGAATTTGTGGCCGACGAATTCAAACGTATCGGGAAAAACGGCAGAGAAGTGTGGATCCAGGCTTCCTACAATCCCATTCTTGATCTGAACGGTAAGCCATGCAAAGTTGTCAAGTTCGCCACCGACGTCACGCAGCAAAAGTTGATCAATGCTGACTATGCCGGGCAAATTGCAGCGATTGGCAAATCGCAAGCGACCATCGAGTTCAAAATGGACGGCACTATCGTGACCGCCAACGAACATTTTCTACGTGCCATGGGCTATACGCTTGAAGAGGTAAAAGGACGCCATCACAGCATGTTTGTGGACGAGGCCTATCGCAACAGCACGGATTACCGCGAATTCTGGGCGCGGCTCAATCGTGGAGAATATGTGGCGGAGGAATTCAAACGGATCGGCAAAGGTGGAAAACAGATCTGGATTCAGGCGTCCTACAATCCCATCCTCGATCTGAATGGCAAGCCGTTCAAGGTGGTCAAGTTCGCCACCGACCTCACCAAAGAGAAAATGGCGCTCAACGCCATGATGGCAGACGTGGCTATGCTGTCAAAGGCCGCCGTGGAAGGCAAGCTGGAGACGCGTGCCGATGCTGCCAAGCACAGCGGTGAATATCAGAAGATCGTGCAGGGAGTGAACGAGACCCTTGATGCGGTGATCAGCCCGCTGAACGTGGCGGCCGAATATGTAGACCGCATCAGCAAGGGTGACATCCCTGCCCCGATCACGACCAACTACAGCGGTGACTTCAATGCCATCAAGAACAACCTGAATACCCTGATCACGTCCATGAATGACATCACCAAGGCAGCCGACGACGTTGCGCGCGGCAACCTTACGGTGACCATCAAGGAGCGCTCGGCGCAGGACAAGCTGATGCAGGCGCTGGGCACCATGGTGAACGACCTGACCAAGACGGTACGCGAGATTCGCACCATTGCCGGCGAGGTCAGCTCGGCCAGCAGTTCGATCAGCACGGCATCGGTCGAAATCTCTAACGGCGCAACCACGCAGGCTTCGGCGGCAGAAGAGGCGTCGTCGTCAATGGAAGAGATGGTTTCCAACATCAAGCAGAACGCCGATAACGCACAGCAGACCGACAAGATCGCCAACAAATCCGCCAAAGACGCCCAGGAAAGCGGGCGGGCCGTTGCAGAAGCGGTATCCGCAATGAAAGAAATCGCCAGCAAGATTTCCATCATTGAAGAAATTGCACGCCAGACCAATCTGCTTGCCCTGAACGCGGCGATCGAAGCGGCGCGCGCAGGCGAGCACGGCAAGGGATTTGCCGTGGTCGCGGCCGAAGTGCGCAAGCTGGCCGAGCGCAGTCAGAAGGCGGCGGGCGAGATCAACCAGCTTTCGGGGACGACCGTGAAAGTATCTGAAAAAGCGGGAGAAATGCTCGAAAAACTCGTGCCCGATATTCAAAAGACAGCCGAACTGGTGCAGGAAATCACGGCTGCAAGCAAGGAGCAGGATACGGGCGCGGAGCAGATCAATAAGGCGTTACAGCAACTCGAGAAAGTGATTCAGCAGAACGCCTCGGCTGCGGAAGAGATGGCGGCAACGACGGAAGAGTTGACAGCGCAGTCCGATCAGTTGATGAGCGCGCTCGGATTCTTCAACACCGGCGAGGATACGTCGGCGCGCGGCACGGCAGGCTCTGCGGCAAAGGCCACCCACCCCGCTGCGCCCAAGCCGGTTCACAAGGTGGAAGCGCACACCGCAGTCGCGGCTGCCGCCGCTGTCGGAGCCGGGACAAAACCGTCGCCGAAAACTGGAGTCGCGCTGAAGATGAAGGAAAAAGGCGACAGCCTCGATAAGGAGTTCGAGCGCTACTGAAAGCGGGCGACGTGGACCATGACTGACCGAGGATGGTCCGCTTCGGCTTTCAGCCCGCGAAAGGAGACAAATTATGAGCGTGAGCGAAATTACCGAGACGAGGCAGTACCTGACCTTCAAGCTGGGCAATGAAGTTTTCGGCATCGACGTGGCGAAGGTGCGCGAGGTGCTGGATTTCACCACCATCACCGAAATTCCGCGCACGCCTGACTTCATGAGCGGAGTGATCAACCTGCGCGGCAGCGTCGTTCCGGTGGTCGATCTGCGTCTCTGTTTTCAGATGTCGAAGACCGAGCGTACGCGCAATACCTGCATCGTCGTAGTCGAGGTGATGCTGGATGGGGAAGCCACGGTGATCGGGGCGCTGGCCGATTCGGTGGAGGAGGTGATCGATCTGGAGCCGGAGCAAATCCAACCCGCCCCGAGGATCGGAACGCAGGTGCGGACTGATTTCATCAAGGGTATGGGCAAACGCGATGCGCAATTCATCATGATCCTCGATATCGACCGCGTCTTTACCGTGGA
>JASIEN010000446.1 GCA_030045935.1 Candidatus Sulfotelmatobacter sp. | reverse complement strand
CCATTCTCCGAGTCAAAGTAGAGTCTGGCGGTGCCCGACATCGCTTAGGCCATAAAATCTCACTGCTTTTGACCTTCCATCCGACGCCGAGAACTGGGAGCTGAGAACTTTATCACGTCCAGTATGTCCGATCTAACGACCGGTACTGAATCGCCTCTGCAATGTGTTTTGGTTCGATCGACGCGGCTTCTTCCATGTCGGCGATGGTGCGCGCGACTTTGAGGATCCGGTCGTGAGCGCGGGCGCTGAGGCCCTGCTGCGTCATGGCGCGCTCGAGCAGGCGCTCGCAATCAGAGGAAAGATCACAGAACTGGCGGATGTGGCGCGAGGACATTTGCGCGTTGCAGTAGATTCTGTGGCGTGCGGCGGCGAAACGGGCGAGCTGCAAGCGGCGCGTGCGGACGACGCGGTCGCGAATTTTCGCCGAGCCTTCGGGTTCGATGGCCGAGCGCATCTCTTTGTAGTTCACGGCGGGCACGTCAATGTGGATGTCAATGCGGTCCATCAGCGGGCCGGAGATTTTCGAGATGTAACGCTGAATCATCGGCGTGGTGCACTGGCACTCGCGGGTGCGGTCGTTGTGAAAGCCGCAGGGACACGGATTCATAGCCGCCGCCAGCATGAAGCGCGCGGGGAATGTTAAGGCCATCGACGCGCGGGCAATGGTGACCGAGCCATCTTCCAGCGGCTGGCGCAGGACTTCAAGAACGTTGCGGGGAAATTCTGGAAGCTCGTCGAGGAAGAGCAAGCCGTTATGCGAGAGCGAGACTTCGCCAGGGCGAGGAACAATGCCTCCGCCGATAAGGCCGGCGTCAGAGATGGTGTGATGCGGGGCGCGGTAGGGGCGGGTGCCGACCAGTCCGCTGCCGGGCTCAAGTGTACCGGCGACACTGTGAATCTTGGTGGTTTCGAGCGCTTCTTCGAAGGTGAGCGGCGGAAGAATGGTCGGCATGCGTTTGGCGAGCATGGTTTTGCCGGAGCCGGGCGGGCCAATCATTAATATATTGTGGCCTCCGGCGCAGGCGATCTCGATGGCGCGCTTGGCGGTCTGCTGGCCGCGAACGTCTTTGAAATCGACGAGGAAATCCTGCGACTCGCGCAACAGAGCGTCGCCATCGGCTTTTAGCGGAATGATGCCATTGCCGGAATTGACGAAGTGGATAACGTCGAGCAGCGAGCGCACGGGATAGACGTCGACTCCGCCGACCATTGCCGCTTCGCGGGCGTTGGCGTCGGGAACGACGAGTTGTGAAATCTTCCGGGAACGCGCTTCCAGCGCGATCGGCAAAGTGCCGCGGATGCCGCGCACTCCACCATCGAGCGAGAGCTCGCCGATGAAGAGGCAGTCTTGAATTTCTTTTTTTGTGAGGCCGCCATACGCGCCGACGATGCCAAGCGCCATGGGAAGATCGAATCCTGAGCCTTCTTTCTTTATGTCGGCGGGAGCGAGATTTATGGTGATGTGGGTGGGCGGAATGTCGTAGCCGCAATTCTTGAGCGCAGCGCGAACTCGGTCGCGGCTTTCGCGCACGGCAGCGTCGGGCAGACCGACGGTGTGGAAGTGGTCCTGATCGCACTTGATGCCCGAGCAGTCGACCTCCACCTGAATAATGTTGGCGTCGATGCCGTAGACGGCGGCGCTGAGCGTTTTGTAGAGTATTGAAGCTTCCGGACCGGGCCTCGGCAGGTCGGCACACCAAGGCCTAATCCCGGAATTCGCAAAGATTACGCTCTCCAGGCGACTAGCGGCTGTGAGAGTTGTCACAAGGTTAGGCTGTGGATTTCTAAAGCGGGATTCCCAGAATGGGAATTCTTTCTGACTATTTGCCGAGGCTGGTTTAGAATTTGGCGACCGCGGCGTTTGCCGTGGGATGCAAAGCGACGAGCTTCTCTATCCCAGTCAGTCGCAATGCGTTCTCGACGTGGCCGCTAGCCCCTGCCAGCCGTAGTTCGCCGCCCGCCTTCTTGACGTTCGCCGCCGACATGACAATGATGCCGATTCCCGTGCTATCAATCTGGGTTACACCGGCAAGATCAAAAATGATTTTCCTCTGTTCCTCACGCACCAGGTTTTCGGCAACCCATTCCAGCTGTTTACTGTCGCGCCCCAGGGTGATTCTTCCGGCGACTTCGAGAACGACGATATCAGGTTCTATCCGGCGAGTTTTTATTTCGATCATAGGACGGTCCCCGCTTAGCAGAGCTTTGAGATGCCCAAGAACATCGGCCGACTAACCCTCACGCCCGACAGTTTCCCGCGAACAGAATCAGTCCGGTGTCATGCCCAGCATGTCTTCGTGACCTTCAAAAATTTCTGTTAGCTTAGTCAGCCGGAACAGTTCTTTCAGGCGCTGATTGAGGTTGATTACTTTGAGCTCACAGTCCTGTCTCTTTGCGCTCAGATAGACGCTGACCAAAGCGCCCAAGCCGGTGCTATCCATGTAGCTGACATCAGTTAAGTCCAGCACGATGCGACCGGTTTCCGGGATCAGGCCGCGAACGGTGCTTTGGAAATCCCATGCGGTTTTGGAAACGATGCGGCCACTGCAGCGGACGAGGGTTTCGTCCGGAGTCCTGATAACCTCGAAGGTTAACTCGGAAATGGGAATGGGATTTGCGGCCATGAAGGCCTCCTTGCGAACGGAATCAAACGTGGAGCGATCCAAACTACATTGCCCTAAGGAGGGAATCAAAGGGTCCCGAGCCAAACCCCGCATGGTTGCAGCCCGGCGAATCCCAACACGATACTACGGTTTTGACGGATGTCAAGGCCGCGGCTGGGTACCTGCGCTGCGCGGCTATGGCAAGTCCAAGTCCAGGGCGTAAATCTCGTCGGTACTCAAATTTCTTACAAACAGCGCTGATCCGTCTGGGGTGAGACCGCTCCATGGACCGATGGGGCTGAAGTATCGCGGCAGATCTTTCAGGTCAATGAGTGATTCCGATTGGCTGCTTCCTACACGAACCCGCCGAAAATCAGGCTGGCTGGTTGAGACCCTATCGTAATAGACGTAACGTCCATCCCGCGACCACGCTGGAAAGCCGATCGCCCCAGGCTCGTTGATCCACTCGGACCACTTCTGACTCTTCAAATCGTACAGTAGGAGCTTCTTTGAGTCTTCGCTAAGAGCAAGAATGTGTGCCCCGTCGGGGGACCAACGAGGACTAAATACGTTTTCTGAGGTGGGAATTGGCACGACCCGAGACGAGCTTAGATCAAGTAGGTTGATTTCCATCTTCTCCGTGCTGCCAGAAATGGGGAGTCGGCCAAAAACGAGCCGTTTACCGTCCGGCGACCAGGTGGGATCTACCTGGTTCAAGTTCTCTGGGTAGGCCTCCTTTGGAGTGCCACCGTCAGCCGAAAGCAGGAAAATCCGCCAAGGCTTTCCGCGCTGATGATCGACGAATGCTATTTTAGTCCCCTCAGGCGACCATCGGGGCAGAACCGCATTTATAGGAGGGTATGTGAGTTGGACGCGTTCGCTTCCATCGACGCGAGACTTCCAGAGTGATCCGTCCGGATAAGAAACATACACTATCCACTTTCCGTCGCGAGAGAAATCGAGTTCGCCGGCTGAAATTCCCGACAAGTACGAAATGAATTGATGCGAGCTGGTGTCGTAATGGACTAGTTCCGCGCGATGATCAAACCCGTCGACATACAATTTGCGGGGATCCGGACTCGGAGCCATTTGGCCCCATGATAAAGGTCCGGTGGCCAGCTTGATCGGCAGAGTGGAGTGCCGGCGTAAGATTCCCGCGCATTCGCGCGTGGCCCAGATTTCCCATAGCGGACCATTCTGGGCCAAGAAGAAATAATAGCGGCCATCAGACGTCCAAACGCCATCATGCTCTGATAAGGAGCCCTGCCATTCAGGGAAAACGCGATGCAGATCTGAGCCGTCGCCGCGAATCTCCCAGATCGAAGCCGCGTTCTCCTGAGCCAAAGTAAACCGGATTCGGCGGCCGTCCGGCGAAAATCGAATGTAGTATGCCATTCCGGGCAGAGTTGTTAGCTTATGTGTGTTGCTCCCGTCGGCGCGGGCCAACAAGAGATCGGATCCGCGCGCGAACAGCAGTTGCTGGCCGTCAGGGGACCATGTTGCCCAGTGACCGACCACATCGGGCAAGCGCCGCGGAGCCCCAACGGGGAGCGGCAGCGCCCAGGCTTGGCGCTCTCTCTCGGTCTGAACGCCCCCGAACACTAGCAGCTGGCTGTGGTCAGGAGAAATGTCGCTAGGATAGGCATCTGCAAAAGGCGTCGCCAGCTCAGACGTCTCTCCGCCAGCGACCGACGCTTGCACGATAAAATTGTCTGACACTTTCCTTTCTGACATATAAAGCCGCATCCCGTCGGTGAAAATTTGAATTTTGGCGACTCCGTCATGCGTAATTTGGGTCGATGTCAGGACCCGTGGCGGAGGAACTGGCCAGCTTAACGAAGCGATGCCTGCCAGCAAGAGAAGCCCTGCCGAGATTAGCGCAACAGTCCTCCATCTTTTTGAGCTTGAAACTGTAAACCCTGGAACGGACCCACTGGAGATCGAAGCCGCCGAAGCGGTGTCTCTTTTCAGGCGTTGCAGATCGGCGCGAATGTCAGAAGCATGCTGGTAGCGAAGATCGCGATCTTTTTCCAGGCACTTGCTGATGATCTCTTCCAGCTTGGGGGCTATGTCTGGATTGATGCGCGACGCAGGCGCAGGCGTTCCATCCAGAATCGATTTGAAGATCACGCCTGAGCTTTCGCCGCGAAACGGCAAAGCACCCGTTGCCATTTCGTAGAGAACCGCTCCAAAAGAGAATAAGTCGGTCCGCGAATCGAGTTCTTTAGCCCGCACCTGCTCTGGCGACATGTAGGCAATGGTGCCGACCGCTTGGCCGGGGCTGGTCAGATGTTCCTCCAGAGTTGATCCCGCCGTCGGTCCATCGGCAGCGATATTGCTCATTGGGCCTGTGACCTTCGCCAGGCCGAAATCGAGAATCTTAGCGTGGCCACGCCTGGTCACAAAGATGTTTGCCGGCTTGATGTCGCGATGCACGATGCCTGCGCTGTGGGCGGCATCGAGGGCGTCTGCAATTTCGATGGTGAGCGAGAGAATTTCTTCGGTTTCCATCGGGCGGCCGGCAATTCGATGCTTCAGGGTGACGCCGTCGAGAAACTCCATCACGATGAACGACTGATTGCCGCTCTTGCCGATCTCGTGGATCGTGCAGATATTGGGATGGTTCAAAGCCGATGCGGCGCGGGCTTCACGGCGGAAACGTTCAAGGGCTTGGGGATCTTGAGCGACATCGTCCGGAAGAAATTTTAACGCCACGAAGCGGCCGAGTTCGAGGTCTTCGGCCTTGTAAACGACACCCATTCCGCCGCCGCCAAGCTTCTCGATAATCCGATAATGCGAGATGGTCTGGCCGATCAAGAACGCCCCCAGCGTGCCACCAATGGTAGGAGCCGAGGTGGGCCAAGTCAATTCTTGCGCAGTTCAGGCCCAACACCGCGAGCAGGTGCTACCCGAAAGTAACCTGCTGGCATAGATTTTGCGGATTGGCGCGTTCTAGCCGCCAATATAATGAGCGTTCAGTTACTATCCGTTTGTATATAGACCGGACCCAGGGGGCCCCCCATGAACCAACCCAGCGCCGACGGGGCTCGGCGTAGACGCGTTCCGCAGAACCTGGAGCGCGAAGAATCGCAGCTATGGCGATGGATTCTGCTTTTCATGGTGCTGCTGGCTGTGGGCTTCGCGGTGCTGGCGTGGGAGCGCCTGGAGAGTTTGCCATTCCACTTGGGGCCGGCGGCCATTGGGGTCCTCATTCTCTCGATCCTGCTGGCGGCGTACGCGTATGGCCGTC
>JASIEN010000445.1 GCA_030045935.1 Candidatus Sulfotelmatobacter sp. | reverse complement strand
CAGGCCGGAGCGGTCGAGCAGGGTCTTCTCGTTGGTGACCCACTGGCCGCCAGCGGCCAGCACGGCGTGCGCTGCCTGGCTGGCGGCGACCGCGATCGTGCCGGCGGTCTCGGTCAGCATGCCGCGCTGCGCGTAGGCATCCCGGCCGTAGTCGAGCGTCGCCTCCGAGGTCTCCCACCAGACGCGCGACGCCGCGGCGCGGAGCGCGTCCGGGTACTCCGGCGGGCTCAGCTCGGCGGGCAGCTCGCCGGCCAGCATCCGGTTTCCGGCGATTTCCGCCAGGACGATGTACGTGGGCACGCCGGCCAGGTGGAACTGCAGCCGCTCGATCCCGAACCGGCCAGCCCGCGCCTCGTGCAGCCGGCGGGTGACGTCGTCGAGGTCGCGGTAGTGCACGTCGACCTTTCTCCCGTCGACCTGCAGCCAGGCGCCGCCGTTGACCTCATAAGGGGGAAATAGGGTTGTAATCTTCGGGTTTTGCTCACTAATAAGGTCCGCGCCAACGCTCGCCGAAGGGAGCTGGTTCGCGCGGGTAATACCGACTTGCGCCTGCGCTTCAAGAACGCGGGCAGCGGCGATGCGCACGTCGTAGTTTTGTGCGATGGCCGTGTGGATCAGGTGCGTCAGCACCGGATCCTGATAGACCTGCCACCACTGCTCGTTGCCGAGCGACGACGCCTGGTCGGCCTGTTGCGGAGCGGGTGCACGGTATTCCTGCGGGACATCCACAGCCGGCCTCTTATATTTCGGCCCCATCATGCAGCCGGCTTCAAGAACCAGCAGAGCAAGAATTCCGAAGAATGCGCTCCCCTTCATAATTTAATCTCCTTGGCTTGGCGCTTCGGCCGGTTTTAACTGCGGCGCGTTCCAGCCCACTGAGACGCGTTCGACCACATAGAAGATCGCCGGGACAAAGAATCTGCCGATGAAGGTCTCCGCGATCATTCCTCCGATCACCGCCGTTCCCATGATCTGGCGCGCTACCGAGCCTGCTCCGGAAGCCGTCCAAAGCGGCACGCAGCCGAGAATAAAGGCGAGAGCCGTCATCATGAGGGGCCGGAAGCGAAGCCTCGCCGCGGAAAGCGCTGCATCGGCGATGGACATACCGCGTTCGTAGTCGTCCTTGGCGAAGGCCACGATCAGAATCGAGTTTTTGGCCGCCAGGCCGATGAGCATTACCAAACCAATCTGCGCGTAGACATCGTTCTCGATTTGCACCATGTACTGAGGCAGGTAAAGGCCGATCACGAAGCGGCGCAGCCAGAGCCCGGCGAGGGCGCCGAACACTGCGACTGGCGTGCTGAGCAGCACGCTAAAGGGCACGGTCCAGCTCTCATAGAGCGCGGCCAGAATCAGAAAAACGAACATCAGCGAAAATCCGAAAATGACGAAAGACGGCACGCCTTGACGCGCTTTTTGTTCCTGGTAAGACATGCCGATGTAGTCGAAGCCCATCTCCCGTGGCATGGTTTCCTTGAAAACATCTTCCAGGGCTGCCGTTGCCTGATCGGAGCTGTAACCCGGTGCCGCGCTGGCATTAATCTGCGCAGACCTGTATTCGTTGTAGCGCATCGTGAACTCGGGGCCGTGACGCGTCTCGAAGTTTGCCAGCGCGGTAAGGGGCACGTTTTGTCCCTGCCCGTTTCGGACATAGAATTGTCCGAGATTGTAGGTCGTAGCCCGGTATGGCGCTTCGGCCTCGATATACACCTGCCAGGTGCGGCCGAAATCGTTGTAGTAGTTGACGAATAATCCTCCCATGTACGCCTGAATGGTGTTGTAGACGTCCGTCAAACTCACGCCTTGCTTCAACACCTTGTCCTTGTCCACATTGATGAATTGTTGCGGCACGCTTGGGATAAACGTGCTGAACACTGAGGCGAGTTCTGGGCGCTTGCGCGCGGCTGCCAGGAACTTGGTCAGGTTATCTGAAAGAAACTGGACATCTTTGCCGGCGCGGTCCTCAAGAACGAACGTGACGCCGCCAGCAGTGCCGACGCCGGGAATCGCTGGTGGAGAAAAACTGAAAACCGTCCCTGCCGGAAAACTGTGAAGTTCCTGATTTAAATGCGCCTTGATGGCCTGATATTGCTGGGCCTGGGTTTTGCGGTCCTCCCAGGGCTTGAGAGTTACAAAGAAGAATGCGTTATACGAAGTCCGGGTGAAGCTAAGCAAACTGAAACCAATGACGCTTGTGGTGTACTGAACTCCCGGAGTTCTTGCTAGAACCTGCTCGACCTGTTTCGCGGCCTCGCCGGTGCGCTCCATGGAGGCCGCATTCGGCAATTGCATGTTGATATAGAGATAGCCCTGGTCTTCATCGGGCATGAAGCTGGTGGGCAGATGATTGCTAAAGAACCACGCTGCAACGCCGGCAACGACAAGCAGCACCATCACCACCGCAGACTTCCGAATCAGGTTGCCCGACCAGCGGACAAAATCGTCGGTGGAGCGATCCCAATACTTATTAAACCAGGCAAAGAATTTTCCCAGCGGCCCGCGTGTCTCCTTCTTAGGTTTGAGCAGCAGTGACGCCAGCGCCGGACTGAGCGTCAGGGCGTTGAATGCTGAAAGCACCACAGAGATCGCGATGGTGACGGCGAATTGCTGATACAGTCTGCCGGTGATGCCGGGAATGAAGGCTGTCGGGACGAACACTGACGCCAAAACCAAAGCGATGCCAACTACAGGGCCAGAAAGTTCGTCCATAGCTTTTCCAGCGGCATCCTTCGGAGACATACCCTCTTCAATGTGGTGTTGCACTCCTTCGACGACCACGATGGCGTCGTCGACCACCAATCCAATCGCCAGCACCAACCCAAACATGGACAGCGTGTTGATCGAGAAGCCGAACAGGGGGAAGACTACAAATGTGCCGATCAACGAGACGGGCACGGCGAGCATCGGGATAAGCGTGGCGCGCCAGTCTTGCAGGAAGAGATAGACGACAAAAATCACCAGGATGATCGCAATCACGAGAGTCCAAACGATCTCTTTCATGCCTGCTGTGACCGGGGCCGTCTGATCAAGCGAAACCGCATAATCGATGTCCTGCGGGAAGGTTTGCTTCATCTGCATCATGAGCTTCCGCACGCCCGCAACTGTTTGAACCGCATTGGTTCCGGGCAACTGATAGACGGCAATGACGGCGCTGGGCTGGCCATTCAAGCGGCCGGCCAAGCTGTAATCCTGCGCGCCCAGCTCAACTCGGGCCACGTCTCTGACTCGAACCGTGCCCCCGTTCGATGCTTCGCGCACGATCACATCGCCGAACTGCTCGGGCGTCTTCAGTCGCCCCTGGGCCAGCACGGCATAGGTGAACTTCTGGTCGTTCTGAGCTGGCTCGCCCCCGACCTGTCCAGCCGGATTCACCGTGTTCTGGGCCTGAAGCGCGTTATAAATGTCTGTGACTGTGATACCAAGCTTGGCCATTTGGTCAGGCTTCACCCATAGCCTGATGGCGTACTGTCCCGCGCCAAAAACTTGAGTTTGGCCGACTCCGTACAAGCGAGCAATCGGATCGTTAAGGTTGATGTAGGCATAATTAGCCAAATAGGTCGCATCGCGAGACCCACCCGGCGAGTACAGCGCAATCAGCATGAGCGGAGCAGTGGTCGACTTTTTCAGACTGATCCCGTAATTGTTCACTACGGGCGGCAACTGCCCGTTGGCCAGTTGCTGGCGCGATTGCGTAAGCAGCAGATCCATATTGG
>JASIEN010000042.1 GCA_030045935.1 Candidatus Sulfotelmatobacter sp. | reverse complement strand
TGAAACGACGGCCGAAATGAGGATGGTGACGGCGAGCGTCACAGCAAATTCGCGGAAGAGGCGTCCCACCACATCGCGCATAAACAGCAATGGAATAAGCACCGCTATCAGCGAAACGGTTAACGACAAGATCGTGAAGCCGATCTGGCCCGCGCCCTTCAACGCCGCTTCCAGCGGCTTTTCTCCTTCTTCGATATAGCGCGAAATGTTCTCGATCATGACGATGGCGTCGTCGACCACAAATCCGGTTGAGATCGTCAGCGCCATGAGTGACAGGTTATCCAGGCTATAGCCGAGGATGTACATCGCCCCAAACGTGCCAATGAGCGAAAGCGGTACGGCTACGCTGGGAATGATGGTCGCGCGAACGCTGCGAAGGAAGAGAAAAATGACCAACACCACCAGGCCAATGGTGAGCATCAGTTCAAACTCAACATCGTCGACCGATGCCTTAATGCTGGTGGTCAAATCGGTCAGCTCTGTGATCTGAATCCCTGTCGGCAAATTTGTTTCCAGCTGAGGCAAAAGGGCCTTGATGCTGTTTACCACGCTGATCGTGTTCGCTCCCGGCTGCCGCTGAATGTTCAAAACGACAGCCGGTGTTGTGTTCATCCACGCGGCGAGTTGCGCATTTTCAACTCCGTTAATTATGTTGGCGACATCTCTGAGCAAGACAGGCGCGCCGTTACGGTAAGCAACCACTACGTTTCGGTATCCGTCAGCGTCCGTTACCTGATCATTTGCGTCAATCTGATAGTCCTGCCGTGGCCCGTCAAAGTTTCCCTTCGCGGCATTCACGCTCGTCTGCGTCAGCGCCGTACGCACGTCTTCAAGATTGATTCCATACGAAGACAGTTTTGTGGGATTCACCTGGATGCGCACTGCCGGTTTTTGTCCGCCGCTGATGCTGACAAGTCCGACGCCATTCAGTTGCGAAATTTTTGGTGCCAGCCGCGTATCGATGAGGTCCTCGACCTGCCATAACGGCATGCTGTCTGAGGTAATTCCCAGCGTCAGAATGGGAGCGTCGGCAGGATTCGTTTTGTTATAGATAGGCGGCGTGGGCAGATTTGCGGGAAGATAACTTTGCGCCGCGTTGATCGCAGCCTGCACCTCTTCTTCGGCCACATCAATGTCGAGCGACAGAGTGAACTGCAGAACGATAACCGACACAGTGGCCGCACTGGTCGAGGTCATCTGGTTCAGACCTTGCATTTCGCCGAACTGCCGCTCCAGCGGCGCCGTCACCGTTGTCGCCATTACGTCAGGGCTTGCGCCAGGGTAAAACGTGACCACCTGTATCGTCGGGTAGTCGACCTGGGGCAGAGCCGAAATTGGCAATTGTGTGTAGGCGACCAGTCCAATCAGAAGAATCGCTGCCATCAGTAGAATGGTGGCGACGGGACGCAAAATGAAGGGACGCGACGGATTCACTGCTGGTCTCCTCCGCTCGAACCGCCTTGACCAGCAGAGCCATCCGAACTGCCGGGCAAGGCTTGCTGCGAAACGATCACCTGCGATCCGTTCTGAAGCTTCTCGAAGCTGCTGTTGGCGACCAGCTCGCCTTCGTTCACGCCCTGGACCACAGTCTTTCCATCGTCACTCACGCCAGTTTTGATGTCTCGCAAAACAGCCTTGGAGTCTTGAATCACATAAACGAACGCTTCCGTTCCATTGTGTTGGATTGCAGAACTCGGCAGCAGAATTTGATCGTGAAGCGTCTTCACCAGCAGGCGCGTGTTGACGAACTCATTGGGATAAAGTTCGCCTTTTTTGTTGTCGAAGGTCGCGCGCAGCTTGACTGTTCCTGTCGTCGTATCGATCTGGTTATCGTAGGAAGTCACCGCGCCCGATGCGATTTCTTTCTGGTTCATACGGTCCCACGCCTCGAGCGGCAGGTTCAGCCCGTGGTGCGGCTGCTGCAGTACTTGCGACAAATTGTCCTCGGAAATCGTCGCCACCACCGTGATCGGCTGTGTCTGTGTAATCACCACCAACGAAGTAGTGGCATTCGCGGTTACCAGATTTCCCGGGTCCACCAGCCGCAGGCCCACGCGTCCGCTGATTGGTGAGGTGATGTGACAATAAGCGAGCTGGACCTGGTCGTAGTTCAATGTGCCTTCGTCGTTCTTGACCGTACCCTGGTCCTGAAGGACGATTTTTTCCTGATCTTCCAATGTTTGCCGCTGGACTGCATTCTGCGCCCATGCAGCGCGGTAACGTTCCAGATCCATCTGCGCTTGCGCCAGCAGGTTCTGATCGCGCTCGAGGTTCCCCTCGGCTTGAACCACTTGCGCCTGATACAGGCGCGGATCGATATCGATAAGCGGGTCCCCCTTGCGTACGAGCTGGCCCTCTTTATAGTGGACAGCGGTGATCACGCCTGTAACTTGTGCGGTGATCGAGTCGGTATAGAGCGCGGTGACGGTCCCGATGGCTTCCAGATACACACCGGCGTCGCCCTTGGTCGCAGTCGCGGTGGTAATCGTTATTGGGCCGGTAAATGTTCGGCGTCCGCCGCCCTGAGGCTGCGCATTCGCCGATGACCCATGGTGGAAAAATGCCCAATAGCAAATCAGGCAAACAAGAAGAACCAGCAGGATCCACGGCCAGTATGTTTTCTTCTTGCGTGCGGGAGCGTCCGATTGCGGCAATTGGTGGTCTGGAGGAACATAATTTGCAGAATTCTTTTCGTTTTGATCGTCCATGTGATGCGTGCAGAGCCGCGCAGTCTTTAATCAATACCACATGTGATGCATGCAGAGCCGCCCAGTCTTTGATCACATACAAAACGTTACATTGCTGACTGCTTCTAGAGACGGCTTTGATGCCAAAAGTGGTTCTGCTGATGGTTATGAATCTTCGGACTCGAACTGCGTGGCGGAATGTAAGCTATTTGAGTCCGCCTGGCAATGTCAAAACAAAAGATCGGCGGAGGCAGAAAAAATCGTAACAAGTCCAAAAGAAAACCAGATCTGGTTAGCAATCGGCTTGGATAGGAAGCGGGCGATTGCGTGCATTATCGTATACTCTTTGTTCGTTGAATCCAGTAATTCCGTCGGCAGCAGCGGCTCGCAGCGGCGGAAGGAGCCGGTCACCACCCGAAGATGAAAAAGATTTCCCGGTTCTTGTGCGGCGTTGTCCAGTGCATCCCAGAGGCTTGCCATGCGTAAGCGTATTTTTCTTCTTCTTCTCTTCCTTTGGTCGTCTCTGCAAGTCATGCCGTCGGCTAATAAGACTCAGGCTCAGGATGAGGGCAGCTACAGCAATGAGAAGCGAGCCATCGAACGCGTGCTTCGTGATCAGCAGAAAGCCTGGAACCGTCATGACCTCGAAGGGTTCATGGCGGGATACTGGAACTCTCCGGATCTGACATTCTTTTCAGGCGCAGAGGAACGGGATGGTTGGCAGGCCACATTGGAGCGATACATGGCGGCGTATGCCAGCCCCGGCCGCTCCATGGGTGAACTTCAATTCTCCGACTTGCGGGTAGAAGTGATGGGGCAGCGGTGCGGCTATGTGCGTGGGGCGTGGAAGCTGACTATGCCTGACGGCAAGGCTCCGCATGGCTTGTTTACCCTGGTGTTCCAAAAATTTCCGCAGGGGTGGAAGATCGTTCACGATCACACGTCGGCAGCGAGTCCGGCATAATTCTGGAATTTGCCCTCTTGTAGCGGCGAGACCGAGTTAAATTGCCGCCGGTGCATACCTCGCTGACGGCAGCGTGTTCTTCGGAGCTTTGCTCTAGCGCCCCGACAAAAAGGGTACGGCGGAATTCGCCTCGTCACTCGGGGAGCTCCGCCGAACATCGACCTTCAACAGACTGAATCCTTTGTGAAAAAACCTACGGCGTACTACTGATTCGAACTGGGCGGGGCGCCTTGCTGCCCATGTTCATGCCACTGCCGCTGCTTGGATTGCATCTCGTCCCATTTCTTTTGCTGATCGGGGTTCAGCGTGCCGCGGATCTGCTCATCCGACGATTTGCGAATATCCATCATCTTCTGTCGCCGATCCTGCTGAGAGAGTGAGGTATCCGAATGCAGACTTTCCATTTGCGACTGCTGCGATTTCAAAATGTCGAGCACCTTGGTCTGCTGATCCGAGGTGAGGTTTAGTTCTTTGGTCAGGTGATTGGTCATTCGCTGGGGATCAAAATGGCCGCCGCGCCCGTGCTCCGGCGGTTGGCCTTCCTGCGCTGACTGATCGTTGCTTTGATTGTTCTGTGCGACGACCGTGGGTGCTGTATACAAAAGGCCCGTCAGCATCAGCGTGAGCAAGCAATGTTTGAGCATGTTAAATTCCTCCTCTGGCTGATAGTACTAACCCGATTATGGACCGGCGGACGCGCGGTTATCCCGAGTTTTACGAATCTTTACTTTGACGAGGATCAGATTCATCTCGCCGTAACCAACGACACAAAACTTTACCCTTCGCGCGTGCGCTCCGGTCTATGATTCATCAAGGTAGGAAGGTGTCGCCTTCATAACATGGACCGACTGTGCGGCCGCCGCTTTGCTCGTCAGTACTGCTTAATGGGTTTGTCTCTGCTGTTTAGTTTTGCGTACCTGCAAGCTCAGTCAGAACCGCAACCCGCGCAGACAGGCACGATTCACGGCATCGTGAAATCGGGAAACATGCCGATTCCGGGCGCAGCTGTGTCGATCTCTCTCGTAGATTCCACTCAGAAAATTTCGACGTGGACTGACGTTGACGGCAGCTATTCCGCGAATGTTCCTTCCTATGGTTCCTACACCGTCGATGTCCAGATGGTGGCGTTTGCCAATGGTTCTCAGCATATCGTCGTTGATGCTGCTCATGCGAATGTACAGGCAAATTTCGAACTGACTCTTCTATCGCGCACACGCGAAGCCCCTCCGCATCCGCGTGAGCCTGGCGGGCAGCATCCACCGCAACGCGGATTTCAAACCCTTGCCATGCAGAACACGGCCGATCAGGGAGCGG
>JASIEN010000444.1 GCA_030045935.1 Candidatus Sulfotelmatobacter sp. | reverse complement strand
GGCTATCTCTGGTACACCGGTCAGTACGCGAGCGTGCTTGGCCGCGTCGACATGAAGACCGGCGAGATCAAAGAATTCCGTCCCACCGTCCCCGGCTCGGGCCCGCACGGCTTGACTGAAGACAAGGACGGAAACATCTGGTTCACGGCGAATTCCAAGGGTTACATCGGCAAGCTCGATCCGAAGACAGGCAAATTCACCGAATACAAACTCCCGCCCGAGGCGCGCGATCCGCACACGCCTATCTTCGATCCCCACGGCACTCTGTTTTTCACGGTGCAGCAATCCAACAAGATTGGCCGGCTGAATCCGCAAACGGGCGAGATCAAGTTGGTTGATTCGCCCACGCAGGGCTCGCTGCCTTACGGCATGGTGATAGATTCCAAAGGCACTCCTTACTACTGCGAATTTGGCGCTCCCAAGATCGCCGCCATCGATCCTCAGACCATGGCGATTAAGGAATTTACGCTGCCCAATCCCGATTCGCGTCCGCGCCGTGTCGCCATTACCAACGACGACATGATCTATTACGCCGATTATGCGCGTGGATATTTAGGAAGACTCGATACCAAGACCGGCGCGGTGAAAGATTGGCCTTCTCCCGGAGGGCCGCTTTCACAGCCCTACGGAATCACGTTCCTCAACGGCATCATCTGGTACAGCGAATCCGCGGTGAAACCCAACACCATGGTCCGCTTCGATCCCAAGACCGAAAAATTCCAGACCTGGCCGATTCCCGCCGGCGGCGGCGTGGTTCGCAATATGATGACCACACGCGACGGGAACATCGTGATCGCGGAGAGCGCATTGAATATCGTAGGATTGGTCGAAATCGGAAAGTAGCGCACAGGCCGCACGGTTCAGGGCTTGTTCATGGTTTCCCGAGGGCGCACAACGGATCGCCCACCACGATGTTCTGCCAGCTCAAGCGCGGAATCGCCAGATAATAGCTCTCCGCCAGATTCCGGCCTTGATAATAGGCCGGCAGCAGTAGATCCGGCCGCGGCGTCATCCTCAGGTACGGTTCGTAAACGTGCCCCGATGCGCCGCTGGCGCCCTCCAGAATATAGTCCGCTGTGAGCGACTGCGGGCTGCCATAGAAAAAGAGCTCCTTGGAAAACCAGTTGCTGATGTTCCAGTTTTCGGGCGGACGAGCGAACGTGCGGCCATTGGTGGAAACATACTCGGTCATGATGGCTCCGGGTAGCCAATGAAATCCCAGAAAGCGGCGATGGCGATTGCCATCGTTAGACCCCCAGCTCGCATAGCCGATCACGTCGTTCTGGTTGTACAGCACTTCGGGCGTGTCGTCGAAAACAATACGCTGCGGGGGTAGAAAAATGGCCGCATTTCGCAGCCAATTGTTTCCTTCCCCGTCGCCCGGACCGGCATCGATCACGAATTTTCCACGATTCACAGCCCGCAGCGATTGGTCGATCAGGCGCTTGGCCCCTTCCAGGTCATAGGCCGTCAGCCGCGTCACCAGGTACATCCCGAATCGAGGATGGCTGAACGCCGCATCCTTCCTACCGAAAAACGGATTCTCCAGTGAGCCGTCCACGGGGTGGGGCTTTCCGGTGGTGAGATCGTAGTACAGCGCCGCGAGCTCGCTATCCACGGAGGCGGCGTTGCCGCCAAGCCCGGTGCTGCCTTCGATGCGCAACGGGACGCCTGCGGTCGTCACGATGTACAGAGTGGTCTGGATGGCGCGATTCTTTGTTAAGCACGCCCCAATCGGCGCCGCGACCTCCCGATCGTACGTGGCGCGGTCGATATCCTGCCGTTCGGCGGCTCGAATATGACACAGATTGCGAACCGGAATGGCGCGCCGGCGCATGTAGTAATCCGCCACGCTGCGCGAAAAGCTGGAATTGTCGTTCACCACCACCAGCACATTCGCGGGTCCCTGTGCGCGGCTTAGCCCAGCAGCCAGCGTCAGAGCCGCCCCGACCGCCGCCCTGCTCAAAACCGCCATTCTGCCGACGAGTCTAACAAACGCCCGTCTCTATGTGCCGTCGCGGTATTTCGGGGAACTACACTACTTCGTGAGATTCAACGCGGCAGCCGCGACATTTTCTGCAGTGAACCCGAGATGCTGTAAAACTTCTGCGCCCGGAGCGGAGGCGCCGTACCGATCGATTCCGATGATGATGCCCTCGTCGCCGGCCCACCGGCGCCATCCCATGGATGAACCGGCTTCGACGGTCACGCGCTTCTTCACGCCGGCGGGCAGTACGGATTCGCGATAGGCCCCGTCTTGCGCCTCGAATACATTCCAGCTTGGCATGCTGACCACGCGCGCACGCACGCCTTTCGCCTTCAGCATCTCCTGGGCCTTCACGCACAGCGAAACTTCCGAGCCGGTGCCGATCAGGATCGCATCGGGCGCGCCGCCTTCAGCTTCCGAAAGAATATAAGCGCCGCGCGCTACCCCGGGGTTTTTCGCGCGCGAGCGATCCAAATGAGGTAAAACCTGGCGCGTGAGAGCGAACAAAGTAGGGCCATCGTGCGCTAGGGCGAACGCCCACGCCTCGGCCGTTTCATTGGCGTCCGCGGGCCGAATCACCGTAAGGTTGGGGACGGCGCGGAGCGCGGCCAGATGTTCAATCGGTTGATGAGTCGGGCCGTCCTCGCCCAGCGCGATGCTGTCGTGAGTGAACACGTAGACCGCTTTTAGATCGCTGAGCGCGCCGAGGCGGATGGCCGGCTTCATGTAATCGGAAAAAGTAAGGAACGTGGCGGTGAACGGGAAAATGCCGCCGTGTGCGGCCAAGCCGTTCACGATAGCCCCCATGGCATGCTCGCGCACGCCGAAGGCGAGGTTGTGGCCGGCGTAGCTCCAGCCTCCTCCCACCTTGCCCTGCGTGTCCCCGAAAGCTTCCTCTGGCGGTGGCTGAAAATCGCCTTCACCTTTCAGTGCCGTGTCGGTGGAAGGATTCAGGTCCGCGGATCCACCGACGATATTGGGAATTCGTTGGGCCAGCGCATTCAGCGTCGCGCCCCCGGCGGCGCGCGTCGCAATGGGTTTGTCGCCCGGTTTCCATTGCGGCAAATCGGCGGACCAATTCTCGGGGAGCTTGCCGGACCGGATCATATCGAATTCCTCGGCTTCTTTCGGGAATTCTCGGGCGTACGCGGCGAATTGCTCCTGCCATTTCTGTTCGGCTTGTTTCCCTTTCCCGATCGCTTCACGGAAAAACCGAAGGGCTTCCTCCGGCAAATAGAATTTTTCCATCGTGGGCCAGCCCAGATTCTGCTTGGTGGCCTTGAGCTCGTCTTCGCCCAGCGGGCTCCCATGCGCGGCAAATGTGTCGTGCTTGTGAGGGCTTCCGAAACCGATATGGGTGTGGGACAGGATGAGCGACGGGCGTGGGTCGGCTTGCGCTTCGCGGATGGCGCGGTCTACGTCCGCGGTGTCGTTGCCGTCGGCGACGACACGAGTGTGCC
Organism: Candidatus Sulfotelmatobacter sp.; assembly: GCA_030045935.1. GTDB lineage: Bacteria > Acidobacteriota > Terriglobia > Terriglobales > Acidobacteriaceae > Sulfotelmatobacter. Next base: position 972 of record JASIEN010000444.1, on the reverse strand, counting down.
AGCCGTAACCGTCGAATCGCTTGGCTATGTCTTCGGTGAACGTCAATCCCGTGGCTCCCGACAACGAAATGTGATTTTGATCGTAGAGATAAATAAGCTTGCTTAGCCGCAGGTGGCCGGCGATGCCCGCGGCTTCGTGCGAAATTCCTTCCATGAGATCGCCGTCGCTGCAGATAGCGTAGGTGTAGTGATCGACGATGGTGTGGCCCGGACGGTTATAGCGCGCGGCCAGCCAGGCTTCTGCTATCGCCAGCCCCACTCCATTGGCGAAGCCCTGGCCCAGCGGTCCCGTGGTTACTTCGACTCCAGGCGCCACTCCTCGCTCGGGATGTCCCGGGGTCTTGCTGCCCCATTGGCGGAATCGCTTGATCTCTTCCAGAGGAAGATCGTAGCCGGTGAGATGCAGAAGGCTGTAAATCAGCATCGAACCATGACCCGCCGAAAGCACGAAACGATCCCGGTCGAACCAATCCGGGTTCGAGGGATTGTATTTCAGAAACCTGGTCCAGAGAACATAGGCCATCGCGGCGGCGCCCATCGGCAATCCAGGATGACCGGAGTTGGCTTGTTGCACGGCATCCGCGGAGAGAATGCGGATGGTGTTGATGCACAGATTTTCCAACGCTGAGGGTTCCATCTCCCCATTGTGGCGTGAAGCATCGTATGCGCGCTTTCACCGATTCTTCGTGTGGGTTATTCTTATGGCAGAGGCTAACGTGGCCATGAGCGAGCCCGAGGAGCGTGTGCTGGTTGCCATCCGCACGGATCAGGCGGAGTTTCATGTGGCGGGGACGCGCCACGGCTACGTCTGCTATCAGTGCGGAGCGGAACTGAGTCTGGCGCCCGCGGGACAAAAGTTCCTGCGCGAGAATCCCGGCGTGCGTGTTTCCTGCGTGGAATGCGCGATGGCGGCGAAGCCCGACAGCATCGAAGCCGCGCCCGGGGCCATCGAGGAAATGATCCAGGATCGCC
>JASIEN010000443.1 GCA_030045935.1 Candidatus Sulfotelmatobacter sp. | reverse complement strand
TGCCTAGGTGCTTCATCGCGGCTTCGAACTTGCGGACGTCATCGGGAGGAATGCCCTGATCCTGAGCGCCAAACAGACCGAGAATCGGGGAGTTGATTTTTGCCATGGCCTGCGTATCCGTCGCAAGATGGCCATAGTTGATGACGTCAGCAGCTAGTGTTGGCTCTTCCAGCGCCACGTCAAGCGAGTAGCCTCCGCCCATGCACCATCCGATGGCGCCGATGCGATCTTTCTTAACGTTGGGTTGCGATCGCAGAAAATCAAATGCCGCTCCCAGGTCGCGTTTGGCGCGGTCTTCGGGCACGCCGCGCATAATTTCATGGGCCTGATCGGGCGTGGTCGCGACCTTGCCGCGATACAGATCGATGGCGAGGGTAACGTAGCCTTGATCAGAAAGTTTTGCGGCTTGTTCTTTGACCCAATCGTTCAGCCCCCACCATTCATGAATCACGATGATCGCGGGAAATGGCCCTTTCCCTGACGGAGTGTACAGAACACCCTGCACAGTTTCATCACCGCTCTTGTAGGAAACGGTTTTGCTGTCGGCAGCGAGGCAGTTGGATGCGAGAAGAAGGGCGAAGCACAGACCAAGCGAGACAGCTACGGATTTCCTCATGCTTTTTCTCCCGGGAATTGTCGTTGCGGAAGCGCGTCCATGCCGATCAGAGTTCCAGCTCCATATAAAGAGTGCCGGCCATCGGATTCTCACAATAGGGAGCGATTTCTTTGAACCCCAGCCTGTGGTACATGGCAACCGCATCTTTCATCACCGGCTCGACCGTGTCAAGGCGCATGCGCGTGTAGCCGATCTGGCGGGCTTCGGTGATGATGCGATCAGCGAGAATCCGTCCGAGGCCCTTGCCGCGAAATTGGGGACGCAGATAGAGGCGCTTCATCTCACAGAAGCCGGATTCTTTCGGGCGTAGCGCGACACATCCAGCGGGTTGGCTCCGATATTCGGCCAGCAGCAGGCGGCCCTCTGGTGGAGAGTAGTCGCCGGGCAGTCCGGCAAGTTCTTCGTCAAAATTCTGGAAACACAGGCTGAAGCCAAGGGATTGGGCATACTCGACAAACAGTTCGCGGGCTTGAGCGACATGGGCCGCAGACTGGGCCTGGAAAATCGAAAAGCTTTGCACCGCCGAGAGCGCAGAGATCGCGGAGGGGTGACTTAGCTCGTCGTCCTCAGAGTTATCGTGCTTCATTGTTCTGCACTCTCGGCGAGCCCGGCGGTGAAGAAACTTTCTACCCCATGAACAACCCGCCATTCACGTTCAGGACATGGCCCGTAATGTAAGATGCTTCATCCGATGCCAGGAAAGTGACGGCACTGGCCACGTCGTCGACCGTCCCCACACGCCCCAAAGGAATCTGCTGAATTGCACTTTGCCTGAACTCATCGCCGAGCGTTTCCGTCATGGCTGTTTCGATGAAGCCCGGCGCCACTGCGTTACAAGTTATGTTGCGCGACGCCAGTTCGCGGGCGACCGCTTTCGTTAAACCGATCAGGCCTGCCTTCGAGGCCGCGTAGTTTGCCTGGCCGGCCTGGCCCATCTGCCCGAAGACGCTGGTGATATTAATGATGCGCCCCCACCGCTGCTTGAGCATCGTGGTCGCGACCTGCTGGATGCAGAGATAGGCAGAAGTGAGGTTGGTATTCAGCACAGCGTCCCAATCTCCTCGCTTCATGCGCATCACGAGCTGATCGCGGGTTATTCCGGCATTGTTGACAAGAATATCGATCTTGCTGAACTGCGCGATGGCGGACTTGATCGTGGATTTGACTTGTTCTTCCTCGGTTACATCGAGAGCGAAGGCCGCAGCCTTCCCGCCGACGTTTTCGACTTCGTGAACCAACTCGTTCAGTTTTTCCTGATTACGCGCGGCGACAGCAACTGTCGCACCTTTTTCACCGAGTTTCAGGGCACAGGCGCGGCCGATGCCCTGCGATGCACCGGTGACGAAGGCGACACGTCCTGAGAGGGACATGGAAGTTCTCCTGTTGGTGGCTGCAGCAACTCACTGTTCTGAAACTGGGAATTATAAATGGCGGTCACAGCTGGGCACGCCGTAAGGACCAGACTGGACTTCCAGCTGCGAAGTGCAGATTCGAGCAGCGGACGGTTTCATCGGGCAATCAGCAACCCTACAATCGCCAGCACTGAGGCGATCATGAATGTGTGGCAACCGTGCTGATGCGGATCAAGCACCACTCGGTAGCGCGGGTCGGTGGTGAGACGCGGCAACAGGGGAATGATCCAGATGACCAGCAATGTCCATAATGCCCAGCGTTCACCGTGTCGAAATGGGATCAGAACCAGAATAATGCCAGCAACAGCAAGAGTCCACTCCAGAGTCACCGGCCAGATGACCAGCATATTCGGCAAGCATCGCCGGACCGAGATTTTGGTGCGTACGGGCATAGGCCGGAGCTGCCAACGAAGTGTAGAGAAGCAATAGATACGCGAGAATGACGAGCGCAACGCCAAGTTTTTTCACGGCTTGCGAGTTTACACTCAAAGAGCTGGCCAGTTGTCACTTCGATAATGATTGCGCAATGCTCCTCAGGCGGTTAAGATGCGAACACTCTTATGTCTTCCTCGGTAACGAACCAATTTGCTGCCGTGTCCGATTCTTTCGAGAAAAAAAATGCTGACGTAATCCCGATTTCGGGTTCCGGGCATCGATCGACCGAGAGGGCATCGGCTGCCGACGCGGACGAGGGCACCCGCGCCGCACAAGCCACTCCCCTTCAATCCTCTCAGAACGGGGCTTTGACTGAAGTCTATGCCGTTTATGGAGTTGAGCCTGAGATTCAGGCCTACGCGATGGCCAAGTATTCGCGGTCGGCGCTGTCAATGAAGGAATCGCTGCGCGAAATCAACGCGCAGAAGGCAGAGAAATTTCTCAATACTTTTTATTTTCAGTATGGACACCGTTCGATTGCCGATCTGGCGCATATTGCACTGGCGATTGAGCGGCTGTCGATTCTGGCGGCGATCGAACTGGCCGATGAGCAGCGTTGGGATGGGCAGGAGCGTTCCACGCGCTATCAGGATTTCAAGAAAAGCGGATACTACACGCCGGATTTTGGAGCTGATGACGACGCGCGCAACCTCTATCGCGGGACGTTGGATTTTCTTTTTGCTGAGTACGAAGCTCTTTCGCCGCACATGGCGCAGTATTTGATCAGCATCACGCCTAAGCCCGCCGACATGAAGCAAGAAACGTACGAACGTACGCTGAAGGCGCGCGCTTTCGACATCACGCGCTATCTGTTACCGCTGGCCACGAATACGTCGCTCGGCGAGATTGTGAATGCGCGCACACTGGAGATGCAGGTGGCGCATCTGCTCTCACATACACATAGAGAAGTACGGCAACTGGGCGAATCGCTGAAAGAGGCGGCAACAGCTGCGGCGTACAACGTAAACGCTGAATCATTGAAAAATCTGGTCGAGCAGATTCGGACTGTGAATGCGGAGCTGGGCGACCGCGCCGAACGCGAACTGCTGCGCGAAGTCCGGGTTGCGCCCACGCTGGTGAAGTACGCCGACCCGAATCCGTACGAGATGGAAACGCGGCGCGAATTGCGGCAGGCGGCTCGTGAGTTGATGGCGCACGAACAGCTTGCGCCGTCGAAGGCAATTGTCGATCTGCTCGATGACGAACCGCTGGAAGTGGAGATCGCCACAACCCTGCTTTATGAGCATTGCCACTTTTCTTATCGGCAGATTCGGCAGGCAGTGCAAGTGGCGGGCGAGCGGAGACGGCGAGAGATAATCGATCTCGGCCTGCGGCATCGCGGCAAGCACGATGAAATGTTGCGACCGTTCCGCGCGGGCCAGCAATTTCGCTTCGACATTCTCATGGATATCGGCGGCTTCCGTGACATGCACCGCCATCGCCGCTGTATTCAGGTGATGCAGCAGTCGACCACACAGCACGGCTACGAGATGCTGCTCGACTTAGAGGACGCCGGCGTGCGCGGGCGGTTTGAAGCGGCGATGGAACGGGCACAAAGTACCGTGGAAAAACTGGCAACGGGCAAATCACACGAGGCGGAAGAAAATTCGCAATACGCCATTCCGCTGGCATTCAAGAAGCGAGCGCTGTTCAAGATGGATTTCGCCGAGGCGGTTTACATTGCCGAGTTGCGAACGACGCCAGCGGGGCACGTTTCGTACCGCAATGTGGCGTACGCGATGTACGAGGCCGTGGCGCGGAGGTATCCGGCGCTGGCGAAGTATTTCAGGGTGCACGATGTAAACGCACCGGTGGATTTGCTGCAGAGGTAGAACAGCTTTCGCATATGCCCCTTCTCGGCGGGTCTCAAATGAAATCGGGGACATCGCGGTTGATTCTGTCATTATTGTTGTCCATTCTGACTTCATCTGTTTCCCAGGCAGGAGACGGCAGCGATCGGCCCTCAAGTGCTCTCACTCCGTTTTCAGCCGACGATTTCGACTGGCGCGAAATGGTTCCTTATCTTTATCAAGCGTCCACTCTTTCCGGCGAGCAAGGCCTCAAGGTGATTCTGGAAAATTCGAAAGTGCTCCGCACCTATGTAGCAATCGATGTCAGGAAGGAATGCAAACCCGGGAACGATCGATGCGATTCCAGCAGGCCGGACTTCACGGTGGAGGGTGAAGTCAGGAGACGGATCGACGGCATCATCAAAGAGGGACTTCTGCATCGGCGCAGAAGTTCTTTGGTGGATTATCGCTTCGATCGCCCGGCGTTTGACTTCGCGGGGATTGCGGCGCTGAGGAGCGACCAGAAGCAAGACGCCTACCTTGTGCTTCAATTTGCCGACCGTGTCTATAACAGCGCGCAACTGCAGGCCAAGTATGGTCCGCCCGATGATACCGACATTTATCAATGGTATAGCGTGTTCATATATAAGGCAGTCAATTCACGCTACGCCAGCAAGGCTGTATTTGAGGTCAACCCAGCGGATGGCGCGGTCATGAAGGTCGCGATCAGCGTAAAGCCCAGAAAACACCATTAATCTTACCGGTCACAGTGGAACAGTTCGAGTTTCGGAGTGCTTCAACCACTGGAGTGCTTCGAGGACTCAGGAAAGCTATTTGCTCCATGTAAGCGGAAAAAACTTTCCTCTCTACAGGATTCACCCGAGTTTCAAGACTACGGGAAAAGGGTACCGTTTGGGAGGTCTTCTGGTTTTGCAACATTGCAAGCGCCCTTCTGTAGTGCACCGGCCGAAATCGGGTGTGCGTAGCGCAGCCGTGAGTTTTCCCTGAAATTCGAACTTCGCAGGAAGTGCACTGAGCATCACAAAACTCCGCTGGGTTGGAGCAAGCCATGGCAACGAACGCAAATGCAGCCTACGGCCTCTATTCGCAAGACGTGGCCTTAACGGACATCGTGAGCAATTTGAACTATGCCGGTTTTGAGAATGAAGACATCTGCATGATGCTGTCGCCGGAGCATCCCATTGCCTCGGCTGTGCGAGATGCCAGCCTGTTCAATGAGGAAAGAGAAACCAGCGAAGTAACCACGAGTCTGATCGGTTGGCTTTCGAAATTTGGGGCGGTCCTGATCCCCAAGGTCGGTTTTTTTATCCGCTCACAAGCCTTCTTTCATGCGCTGATGGTTTCGCGGGAGGCGCCGGCCCTCTGCGGGAAGTCGAGAACGCTGATAAGTCTGGGGTTTTCTGAGCGGGAAGCGAAGAGATTCGAAGACGAACTCGAAAAACACGGGGTTCTCGTGTATGTTTCCTGCGCCGAGAGCGCCAAAAGTCTATGGGCGCGCGAAGTACTGCGACATGCTGGCGCCTGGGAAGCGTCAACGCTGCAAGACAATGTGGACGTGATAACAGCCAGCGCCTAACTTCTTTCTCAAGATCCGCAATCGGATATCTTGCATACAATTGAGGGCACACCGTCCAGGGTGCCCTCATTTTTCTGGATCGCACCGGTTTCGAGTTTCAGTTGTAAGTGAACGTCAGTTCGTCGAGATGGACGGAATAGGAGTCCTGCTGGTAGTTGCCGTCCATCTGCCAGTTGATGGTGATTCCCCACCATCCATCGGTCGAACCTGGATTGTATGTCCAGTTCAGCGTGTTGGTCTCGCCGTTGAGCGTGATTGACTTGTATAGCAGTTGGCCCGCTTGCGCGTTTGAGTAGTTGTGCGCGCATCTGGCAGAAACACCGTAGTCAAAGGGGAAATATTGATCGTGCCAGTCAAGGGTTGTAGGTCGGTGGGGTGGAATGGGTGGTTCTTCTAAGGGGTACCATGTTGTGAAATCAACGGCAGCGCACAACGCCGAAGTAAGCATCGTGGATAGTCCGCCAAGTGTGCACGCGATCGCCGGTGATTAATTTACCCGCAGCAGCATCAGCGTGCCGCTTTCCAGCTTCACGTTGGATTTGTCGGAAGCCACAATTGAGCCTTGAGTCGGGTTAGGGGCGGGCGATAATGTGAGATTAGAAAATCCTACAATCCCCTGGGTATTGCCAGTGATGGGCGCACGAGGATTGTTCTCGGCAGGTGCGTTACCATTCGGCATATCGCCACTTACGGGGGCGCCGGGGTTCTGAGGCGCGCTTCCGCCCATTCCGGGCACTCTTCCGCCTCCCGACATTCCACCGCCTTGCGAGGGCGACTGGGCTGTATTGTCAGCGTTATTCAGATTCATGCTCGGAGGCGCGATAATTGCCTGGATGGACATAAGCAATTGCATGTCCGGTCCGTTGCGAACGACCGCATGATCAAAAGTAATTCCTACCTGCGATTCTTTTTGTTCCTTGCTGTGGGGCTGGGCCTCAGTGATGTGACCGGTTACTTTCGTGTCCTTAGGCAGGATCACCTCGCCGTCTTGCGATTTCATATCTTGAGTAACTTTGGCTTCGACCGGGTCACCGCTCTTCACTTTTTTTGCATCGATAGTCTTAATGAGCTGAACCGGAATCACGCTTCCGGGGGCGATTCTTCGGGGGCCGGAGATTTGGTCAGGGCTTGATGGAGCAGCTTGTGGCGAAGGGTTCTGTTGACTCGGGTTTGGGCTGCTGTTAGGTTGAGCCGGAGCCGCATTTTGGGCAACGGAAATCTGGCAGAAAGCAAGTGCCAGTAACGCTGCTGGCAGCAATGTTCGCATAGGTCCTCCATGATTACGGACGCGCAACTATTGTTAGATGTGTTTTAGAGGCAAAGGGTGGTGGACGCACTTCCAAGAAGGTCATCTCAAAATTGCGGGGCAGACGGCCGAGCTAATCGATGCCGACGACAGCAGCCCCGGGAAGAGAACCTCGACACTAATCAGATTTGCGAATTGGAGCGCGGGGCCACCTGATTTTCAATGATGGGGAACGTTACTCACAGTATCGTGATTCCGGCTTATAACGAGGGCGCTCGCTTGGGGCCTACCCTGGAGCAAGTGTTGAAATACCTGAGCACCCAGCGGTGGGATGCGGAAGTGATTGTGGTGAACGACGGCTCGCGCGATAACACCGCCGACGTGGTGCGAGGGTTTTCCATAGCTGACTCGCGGGTAAGGCTGGTGGAAAATCCGGGGAACCGAGGTAAGGGATACAGCGTGCGCCATGGCATGCTGGAGGCGCGCGGCGAAGTAGTCGTCTTCAGTGACGCCGACCTGTCTTCGCCCATCGAAGAAATGCCAAAGCTTTTCGAGGGACTGGCGGCGGGCGCCGACATCGCGATTGGGTCGCGCTGGTTACGACCGGAGTTGCAGACACAGCGACAATCGGTGCACCGGCAATTATTCGGCCGAATCTTCAATTTGCTTCAGCGCCTGATCCTGGGATTGCGCTTCAAAGACACGCAATGCGGCTTCAAAGCATTCAGTCGACGGGCCGTACAGACAATTATGCCGCTGCAGCGCATTGAACGGTGGGGATTCGATCCGGAGATTTTGTTCTTAGCACGCAAATTTGGCTTTCGCATCGTCGAGATTCCGGTTCGCTGGGGACACAGTGGCGGCACGCGCATTCATCCGCTGGTCGATGGAGCAAAGATGTTTCTGGAACTGCTGCACGTTCGCTTTAACGATATGACAGGCAAGTACAACGGCAAAACAATTGTGACCGTGCAGCCCATCAATCCGCTGCCGCGCTAATTTTTTTCAATTCTGAGCAGTAGCCAGATAGTTGGCGACCACATTGGTGCAGGCTTCGGCGAACTCCTGCTCGGCCTGGGGGAAAGCGGCCGTGAAATAGCTCTCTATGTCGAGTTCAGCGGCTAGCCTTTTCTTCACGAAGATGGGCACAACAATTTCGGACTTGACCAGCGGAGAACCGGCCAAATAACGGGGATCTTTTGCCACATCGTCGACTACCACGGTCTGGCCAGTGCTTGCAGCCGCACCGCATAGGCCCGTATTCATTGGAATGCGGGTATTCGGCGTGAAGCTGCCGGCGTAAGGTCCGACATTTAAAATGTTTTCAGCGGCAGGATCTACAAGGTAGAAACCGACCCAGTTGTAGCGCGTCATCTTCTCATGCAGGCGTTCGCAGATCCGCTGCATTAGGGACTCAGTCGAGGAACAGCTTGCAGAGAATTCCCGAAATTCACGGAGCAGTTCTTCGTGAGTGGCCAGCATAATCGGTGTGCCTCGTACTACCACTTGGAGAGCAGCGCCGCCGATCCTCGGCGACTGATGTAGCGGCTTCCTGACGTTGCAGCCAGAGCGAACTTCTCGCGCCAGTCGGCGAAAAACCACTCTGCTCGCCGCTTTCAGTTTACGCGCAAAAGTCCCGATTCCGTTCCACGTGAGCCTAATCGATTACCTGTTGGGGCCGGTGTTCTCGAGTGCCACAAGTCATTCAAACTGAATCAGCAGAAGAGACTGGCCTGAGATCGGAAGCTGGAGTTCATGATTTTCTATGGGATCGAGGTGGGAGGAGGCAATTCGGCTGCGCGCCGCAGTTGTTGAACCTGGGCGGGGGTTGGGTATCGTGGAGCGCCGAGCTTCGCATCCTCAAGAAGGACTTTGCCATGATCGACATCCAATCGCCAGACGAGCGCGCGGACGGCGTTCAGGTTTTTTGGCTTGATGGTCCACGAACCTGCGGCGTTTACTGATTGGGAATAGTTCCAGACCATGAGAACAACTGTTCCATCCGGCTTGTGGGTGAGAAGCGCAGAACCCGGGCTATAAATTCCAG
>JASIEN010000442.1 GCA_030045935.1 Candidatus Sulfotelmatobacter sp. | reverse complement strand
CGCCGTCATTCAAAATCTCGATAGTGCGCTCATAATCTTCGCGTGCGTACCCAAACACATTGGCTAAGACGACGATATTTTTGAGCTGCCGCAGCCGCGGCAGCTTCTCTTCCAGGAATGCGCTGGCGCCAATGTTTTGCAGGCCGATGGCATTCAGCATGCCGGCCGCCGTCTCCCACAATCGCGGCGGAGGATTGCCGATCATCGGCTCGCGAGAAAGCCCTTTGACGACAAACCCGCCAAGCTTGTCGAGGTGAACCACGTCTTCGAACTCGACTCCGTAGCCGAACGTTCCACTGGCCGCGATGATCGGATTCTTCAGCTCGATGCCGGCAAAGCTGACCCTCAGGTCGGGCTTGCCCTTGTTTTCGGTGCGGGAGTTCAATGTGCACCGCCTTCGGCATGCGCTGGGGTGAGTGCCTCGGTGAGAACACGTCCGACAGCGTGCGTCGGCGCGTTGATGCCGAGCAACGACGCCAGGGTGACCGCTAGATCAGTCGGCTCAGCATGAGTGCGGTAGGTTCCAGCACGGAAGGGAAGGCCATAGAACGCCAGCGGCACATGTGTATCGTACGTGTAGGGAGACGCGTGATCGGTGCCGCGCGGCGAGCCTACGGTATATGGTGCCGGCACTCCCATCACATACCAACTGCCCTCGGGGGTGTAGCTGTGTAAATACTTTCTGCCCAGGTCAGTGTCTGGAACTTCGCCGTGCGCCAGTTGTGATTTGGTGAAGTAGTCGCGAAGCCCAGACTGCTTCATCGCTTCGCCGGTGGCGACTTCGGCGTCGTGCTCTTTGACGTGCGGGGCAGCGAAAGCATCTTCATTGAGCCAAGCAACGGGGTAATCGAATTTTATGTAGGTTGCGTTATGGCCGGGAGAAAACTTTGAATTCAAAGAAGCATTAATCTCGGCCTCGATTTTGCCCGCATCCAGGTTAGCGGCGGGAATACGCAGCTTCTTTGCGGCGTCGGGCAGCGCCGAAATGCCGTGGTCGGCCGAGAGTGCGATCCACAAATCGGCCAGCCCGATCTGATGTCCGAGAAAATTAAAAAAATCTGCGAGTTCGTGATCGAGCGCCAGCGCCATCGCCGCCATGTCCGGCGAATCCGGGCCGACCTGATGGCCGAGAATGTCATTGGCCGAAAGACTGATGGCAAGCAGGTCCGTAGCTTTATCCTCGCCTAGTTTTTCGTAGACAATCAGTTCCTTCGCAAACTCAAATTCGTATTCGTTGGCAAACGGAGTAGATCCGACGACTTCGTAGAACCCGGCCTCTGATCCGTCTCTGCTTTTGCGATGGGCAGTCGATCGCAGGAGTGTGCCGTTCGCATCTTTCCATTCGCGATCCCAATATTTGGCGGCGCGATCGGCAGCGTTGAAATCTTGTGCCCATTTGGGCAAATCAGGACGGTAGTACGTCGAAGTAATCCACGCACCGGATTTGGCGTCGATCCAATAAGCTCCATCGGCAGCGAAGCCTCCGGGCAAAACGGCTGCGCGGTCCTTTAAAGAAATCGAGAATACTCTCGACTGTCCCTGAGTTGCGAGTTTGAGTTCGTCACCCAGCGTATCGGCGAGCAGGTTGTGGGGCGAAGCGCCGGGCTTGCCTCCCGAAATGCCTACCAGCTTCGTTTCGGCGTCTTCTACCGATGTAACCATTTTCTTCAGCTTCGGGTCCCACCATTCATTCGCAGCGATGCCGTGGCCATTGCTGTACGCGCCGGTGAATAACGTGGCATGGCCCGGAGCCGTGCGGGTGTTGGCGTAATCGTAATTGCAATCGGTAAAATTCGCTCCGTGGTCGAGCAGCAGACGAAATCCGCCTTCGGGAAATTGATCGCGATAGCGTTCGAGATAATCTCCCCGGAACTGATCGATGACGATCACAACAACCAGTTTGGGATGGGCGTTGTAGGCCGAGGCGAACCCCACACTCACGGCGGCAAACCCAATCAGAACAAGTGCAAGCAGCCGAGCGGGGATTCTCATCGCGAAGTTAGTTTACACATCTGTGCGGCGGGATAGAAAGTTAAAGGTGACCCACTCTGCAATAGGGCGGATTTTTCTTTGAATGGCATCATCCTGCGCGCCGCCGCTTTTCACGTGCAGCGTAGGGCCCCTGCACGGAGCATTGTCCGGGAGATTCCTCACCCCGTTGGTGAAAGCACGGGGGCTTCGGAATGACGCCGCAATGATGGCGAATAGAGCGAAGTACTAACGAAGGTCGAGTCCCTTTGTGAAAGTAGGCGTCTCTGGTACTCTTGCAGGCTGATCTAAGTACGCAATGCTGCCTTTCAAGCTTGTCTACAGCGACGCTTATTATCTGCCAATCGGCGCGCATGTCTTTCCTGCTGAGAAATATCGCCGCATTCGCGACCGTTTATTGACCAGCGGCGTCGCCGGCGCAGGTGATTTTCTCGAGCCGCAACCGGCAAGCGATCAGGACATTCTCCTGGTGCACACGCCGGAGTACGTACAAAAACTAAGGACCGGAACACTCAGCCCGCACGAAGAAATGGAAATGGAAATCCCCTACTCGCGCGATCTGGTGGAGGCGTTCTGGCTGGCGGCTGGGGGATCGATTCTTGCGGCGCGGCAGGCGTTGCAGGACGGAGTTTCGATCAGCCTTGGTGGTGGCTTTCATCATGCTTTCCCCGACCACGGCGAGGGATTCTGCATGATTCACGACGTTGCCGTGGCCATCCGCCGCATGCAACGCGATGAAAAAATTCGCACTGCCATGACCGTCGACTGCGACGTGCATCAGGGCAACGGGACAGCCGTGATTTTTGCGGGCGCACAGACAGCAAACTCACCGCTGCCGTCTGTTTCCAGTTCGGCGGTGCGGCGTCACGATGGTTCACGAATCGCAGGCAAGCAACGCGAGACTCTCGCCAGCGACGTCTTCACCATTTCGTTGCATCAGCACAACAACTACCCACTGTGGAAGCCGCCTTCGTCGATCGACGTGGATTTGCCAGATGGAATCGAGGACGAAGATTATCTCGCCTGGGTCGATAACGCGCTCAGCTCTGGCCTTCGGCATTTCGCGCCGGACCTGATCTGCTACATCGCCGGGGCTGACCCGTATCGTTATGATCAGCTGGGAGGACTCTCTCTAACCATCGAAGGATTGAAGCAGCGCGATGAGCTTGTGTTTCGCGTCGCTCGCACGCGCGGCATTCCGGTGATGGTCACCTATGCCGGAGGATATGCGCAGAACGTGGAAGATACGGTAACTATCCACAGCAACACAGTGATCGCGGCGAAGGAAATCTTCTCGGCGGCTGCGACGCCAAGGTAGCTTATGTGGCCCCGGCCGTTATCGCCTCCCGAGGTGCGTTCTCCGGCCGGTCCTTTGATCCAAAGATCAGCAAGACCCGCAAGTCCCCAATAGCGTGCACGATCATCGGCAGCAACAAATTGCCATTCAGCACGAACAAACCTGCCATGATGAGCCCAGCAACGCCGGTCGAGGCGATTCCCTTCCAGCCCTGATAGAGATGTCCCAAACCAAAAATCAACGAAGTGAGCAAGGTTTTTTCCAACGCATTAATGTGCGGGAACCAGAGAGTGAAGTAGTAGAACAAGAACCCGCGAAACAGCA
>JASIEN010000441.1 GCA_030045935.1 Candidatus Sulfotelmatobacter sp. | reverse complement strand
GGGATGCAGTGCAAAAAGTGCGGCGACCATCAGGCTGCGCCAGCGAAATCCGGTTGCATATTGCAGGAGTAGAAACAGCAGAACTGAGTTAATGGCATGCAACAGCACGTTTTCCAGGTGCGGTCCCGCAGGCTTCAGTCCGAAAAGGCTGACGTCAAGCGCATGGGAAAGCCAGGTGAGGGGATGCCAGTTCGCCTGATAGTAAGAAGTGAAGGCCCATTTCACCGTCTCCCACGTCAACCCCGAATCTACGTGAGGATTCTCGGTGATGTATAAATTGTCGTCAAAATAGACGAACTGGTTGCGGATGACAGAGGAATAGCACACAAACACCACCGCGATCAGACCCAGGCAGAGCGCCAAACTTTGCTGATCATGGCGCCGATGAGGCAAAACCGACGAATCGGAGGAGGACGAAAACTCTTTCTTGAGCTTACCTGCTGCGGTGGGGGAAGGCGCGGTCATACTTCGAGCATTAAGTGTAACCTCCTTTTTCCTGCCCAAGCAAAGCAGAAGGGGACAGGCCGAAAGCCTATCCCCTCGTAATTGCTTATGGCCGCCTCTTAGTCGTCGTCTTTGGGTGAAGTCGCTCTTTTGTTGATCTGTCTGGAATCCGGCTGCGGAGTTCCGCTAGGCTTTAGTCCGGCCGAGTTGGTTTTCGGATAAGGAGTGCCCTTGATGCCTTCCCAGATGATCCGGTTGAAAGTCTGCGGATCATTAAGGTCCTCTTTGCTGAAATCCATGCCCTTGGTTTTCTGCCCCCACCACGCGGCATCGTGCGTCGGCTTGGGAACCGCCGCAGCATCCATGCCGGAGCAAGAGGAAATCGGCAAAGTCGTGTTGCACAGGAAGGCTGATGGGATTGCCGAGTAGTTCCAGCAGGAAGATCCGCCGCCTTTGAGCGCGTGGCACTTCTGGTTGGTATCGAATGCGCTCGCCATCGGCGGAACATTCGAGTCATGGATGCTCAGATGCTCGAGGCCGAGGACGTCTTCGATGGTGCGCAGCATGCTGACCGTGGTGTAAAAGTTGGAAACTACCGCTCCTTGTTTTACATACGGCCCGACGATGAACGCTGTGCTGCGGTCGCCACTGACGTGGTCGGCGCCATCCTGTGGATCGTCTTCAATCACGAAAATGAGCGTGTTGTTGGCGTATGGGCTTTGCGCAATCGTCTGGGCCACAAGCCCAACGGCGTAGTCGTTGTCGGCGATTTGCAGTTCGGGCGTATTCACGCCGAAGCTGGCGGTGCTGAAATTGCCGAAGTGATCGTGCATTAAGCGCAGCAAGGTCAGATTGGGGAAAGTATTGTTTTGAACCTGCTGATTAAATTCGCGCAGCCACTCGGTATAGCGGAAGTAATCAGGCAACTCGTTGTCGAAACCACGGAAACACAAATCTGTGAGATTGAGCAAGGCCACGTGCGCTGGGAAGGCAACCTGGATCGGTGGGTTGGAAGAGCAAGGGTTGGTGAGGGTTGGAGTGATTACACCCAATTCCTCAAATACGTCCATGGCGCCAAGGTCGAGATAGAACCCATAGTTGCGGACGGTGAGGTTCGCGTTGAGTGCAGCATCCCAGATGTAGCCGAGACCTTGCTGCCCTTCAGGGCCATCGGCGGCTACTTCGTTGGCGTTTCCGGGCAAAAGATTTGGATCGTCTGGGTAAATCGGTTGCCAGGCGGTGCGTGCGGCCACGCCTGTGAGCGCCACGTTGACATTGCGCGCGGTGCCTTCACTGTCGTAATTGCATCCACCTTTGCCGTAGTCGACGGTCACGCACTTCTCGTTGATATCGAGAGCACGCGCTGCGGTCGACCACTGCCAGCCGTCCATGCTCACCATCGAACTGTCGTCGAAGTTATCGAAAGTTACAAAGTTGTTGGCAAAGTTGTGGAAGTTGGGTGTGACGGAGTTGGGAAACTGAGTCAGCGCCGGGTCGACATTGGCGCCGTTGGTGAGATCGCCGAGAATCTGATCAAACGTGCGATTCTCTTTAATGATGTAAATCACATGCTGGATGTGCTGGTTCAGGAAGGCCATGGTCGCGGCCTCCTGGAAGTTCGGCCTGAAATCGAAGCTGTTATTTTGCGCCACCTGAAGGGTAAGCAAAGCGAGGCTAAAGCGATTGGGTACTGGCAGCGTCAGAAAGCCTGAATACTCGTTCTGCCATGCATACTCATTTGCGGCTCCATCCTGCAAGAAAACGCTTTGGCAACCCGAACCGAAACCTCCGCCGGGATCGTTGCTGATATATCGGCAATTCATCGGATTGGCAGTTTCCACGCTCTTGCTGTTCACCACGTAGAGCGTGGAACCATCCGGGCTGACGCTGACGGAGTTGGGATACCAGCCGGTTGGAATCAAGCCTGCCACGAAAGGCTGGCCGTGAAAGAACTTGACTACGGCAACAGAGTTGGTACCCCCATTGGTGACATAGGCCGTGCTCTCGTCAGGAGAGAGCGCAACGCTGTTCGGATTGGCGCCCTTGGGAACGTTTCCGAAGCCGAAAAATCCAAACGGCGCGGTGGTGTTGACCTGCGTGGTAACCGCGTTCGTTGCCGTGTTGATAATGATCAACTCGTCGGAATTGGCCGCCACGACGAAGAGTTCGGTCTGGGCGGCGTTAAGAACCATCTTCTCGGGGTTGCCTGGAACGGAAATCCTGTTCGTAAGCGTGAGCGAACCGTTGGTTAGATTCAGCACATCGATTTCGCGATCGCGAACGCTCGAGACATAGACAGTACCGCTCGCGGTGTTGCCCGCGACGGCGATTCCGTAAGGGAATTCTCCCCCGGGAACGCCCGTTTGCGCGGGGTTGATGATGCCGGGACGCAGGTCGTACTCCTGCAGGACGACGCCTTGAACCAGATCAACCGAAGTAATCGAGTCAGTTTCGTGGTTCGCCACAAAAAGCGTATTGCCATCGGCAGTGATGCCGAGGATCGCAGCGGTCGGCCCGACCTCAGTTTCTTCGCACATCAGGTCGCAGTAGTGACCAAGATTGATGGGAGTACCGGACTCGGCCCATAATCCGTTTTGCAACGTAAATGTGTGCACATTGTCGTTGCCTCCGCCGCCGACATAAAACGCAGATCCATTGGGAGCCCACACGATTCCATCAAAGGTCTCGTCAAAGTCGGACAAGAATACTACCTGCGTTTCGACTGGCGTAACCGGCGCAGAGATGTCATAAACGAAAACAAACTCGCCGGAATCAGGTCCCGAATCGCTGCCGTCTGAATACTCCATCAGGTTGTAACCGCTGGTAAGAATCAGCAGCGTGTTGCCATCGGGGCTAACGACGGTGGTTTCAGCGCCGTCTGGCGTATAGACCGAAAAGTCGGGCAACGAAGTTGTTAAATGACTGAACACCGACCCTGGAGCGGCGTTGGGCGTAATGGCTGCGCCGGTTGGAAGAAGTGTCTGTGCCATGGCCATGCTGGAGGCGAGCAGGACCGCTAGGAACAGCCAGCAGCGGCCGTTCCGGGGGAGTTGATGCAGGAATCTCATCGCGAATCTCCTTCTCGAAAAGTTCAGACAGCCAACGGTAGGTTTGAAAAGTGAGGGGTGAAGGTTTGAAGAGGTCCAGCGCCGTTGGGATTGCGCCGGCAATGCAAGTGTAGAAACAGTGGGTGAACGCCAGATGACGTGGAGATTACAATTTTGTCATCTTGCGCCCGCGACCGGCAGGCGCAGGCTGACGCGGGTGCCTTGCCCCACCTGGCTGGCGATTTCCACCTTGCCGCCGTGCAGCAGCATGATGCTCTGAACGATTGCCAGCCCCAGCCCGGTTCCGCCCGAGGACTTGGAGCGCGACGTGTCGACGCGGTAAAAACGGTCGAAAACCTTGGGCAGCGCTTCTGGCGGAATGCCTTCGCCGGTGTCGGAGACTTCGATGCGGACAGTCGATTCTTCAGCGCCGGTTGCCAGTGCAGTCTCCAGTACGATCGACCCTCCGGATGGAGTATGGGCGACGGCATTCGAGACCAGATTGCCAACTGCCCTTTGCACCAGAGTGCGGTCCAGTTCAGCAATCACGGGCTGCTCAGAATTGATCGTAGTAATAAGCGAGATGCCCCCATCCTGAGCGGATGCTTCGTAGTATTCGCGCACACCATCCAGCAACTCGGCGACATTCACCCGTTCGCGGCGCAAATGGGCCAGTGGGCTCTCTGCTCGGGCTAAAAACAAGAGATCGCTGATCAGGTTCGACAGGCGCACGGCCTCTTCCAGACAGGATCCAAGCACATCACGGTATTCCTCGACCGTACGGGCGCGCGCCAAAGCCACTTCGGCTTCGCCCCGAATGTTATTGACTGGAGTGCGGAGATCGTGCGCAATATCGGCGGAGAATCTGGAAATCCGCTCGAAGGATTCTTCCAGGCGGTCGAGCATGTCGTTGAAAGTGCGGGCCAGGGATGCTAATTCGAACGGGTATCCCTCAGGCACAATGCGCTCGCGCAGATTCTTTGAACTGATGTGGCGAGCGGTTGTCGCAATCTCTTCAACCGGGCGAATTCCGTGACGTGCAATCTTATATCCGACCAGGGGGAAGATCACGAGGGTTCCCGCAAGAATTGCCCAGAACCAATGACGGTAGTAGGCCAGCAATGCTTCCTGTTGTGAGATGTCGATGGCAATTTCAATGGTGTCGGTAGTAGTGATAGGTGAACCAACCTCGGCTGACGCCGTAGTTACG
>JASIEN010000440.1 GCA_030045935.1 Candidatus Sulfotelmatobacter sp. | reverse complement strand
CCTGGTAATTGGCGGAAATGCGATTACGGTCTTCTACAAGCCGCCGCGGTGAGAAGGGTTTGCCAGCCTGAAGTTGAAATCCGGCCGGAGCGACGAGCTCTTTTTGCGTAAGGTTTTTGTTGCCCGTCACTGCAACGTTATCGACCATTGTTTGTGGCCCTTCCGCAATATGAAAGGTGACGTCGATTTTCAAATTGTGCGTGACGGTTTCCGCTTTGACTTTTACGTCTTCGTAACCCCGATCGTCATAAAAAGCTTGGATATTTTTCTCACTCTGGGCGAGCAGTTTCTGGCTGATGCTGCCGTGGGTCACCACGTGGCCTTTTTTTACGGTTATTTGAGAAAGCAGGTCTTTCTCAGAAACATTATTGTTGCCCGCAAAGGAAATGCTCTTCACCTTGTGCTTTTTGCCTTTATCGATTGCGTAGACCAGAATGATTTTGTCCGGCTGCTGCTGAAGATCGGCAGTAACTTTAACGTCGAAATATCCTTTCTTCTGAAAGTAGTCGATCAGGTTTTGCTGTCCTTCCTGCACGAGGTCGGAGTCGATGGATCCTTCCGAGTAGATTGGGATTTGCTTTTTCATCTCCCGCCCGGCCAGAAAAGGAATCCAGGTGACGCGTGCACCTGTAGTGCGAACGATCACAACTGGACCGACTTCCGTCTTAAAGGCAACATCGACGCGATTGGTTTCCGGATGATAGGTGGGGGGCAGTTCCTGAACTTTGCTGGCCAGGTGATGCTGCCGTGCCAGGCTGCGCCGGATCAGGGAAGTCGCGGCCTTGATTCTCTCCGGTGAATACCGCTTGCCGTCTTTCAGCAAACCGCCCGTCAAACGGGCGCGCAGCGAACGCACAGAGTCAGTCAATCGGGCGTCTTCCGCCGCATCAGGTCCATCGAACCTGACTGTGCCAACTCGTGCCTGCGGCCCGGATTTCACCGTGAAGTTCAGGTTCACGATTTGATGCGGGTCGTCGATGTCGTAAGTGGTTTCGACTGCGGCCTGAAAATATCCACTCTGCTGCAGGAATTTCACCAGAGATTCTTTTGCTATGGGGAGCCGGTCTTTGTCGAACGGTTCCTGATCGGCGAGATCGACAGCCTGCAAGAGTCTCGTGTAGGAAAATTTCTCCGCCCCCGGGAAGCGAACATAACCGACGTAGTATGCAGGCTCCAGGAGAAAGTTCAGCCGCAATCCGTTTATTTCCGGTATCACGCGTACCTGCACTTTGGGAAACTGCCGCATAAGCACGGCAATGCTCTTTTCGACCTGCTCTTGCGAGTAAGGCTCGCCTGCTTTCTGAAGCACCAGCGAACGGAACGACTCTACATCGCGATGCGGATTTGCGATCAGATCGACGGCCGAGACATTCTGTCCATTGTAGGTGGGTTGCGGCCTTTCGAGAGAGATCTGGGCACAGGCACTTATGGCCCATAGAAACAAGGTGACCGCCAGCCATCGCATAGCCAGAAACCAGTTCCGCCCAGCATTGCTTTTCTGGCCCTCCCACCTGTAACCGGCGGAAGGGAGGCAAAGGCCATAGCTCTTGCACACAGTAGTGCTCCTGTGATGCCCCCGTTTGCGAGAACGTTGCCGGTTGAGGCAAGGTTCGCCATGCAATTTGCGTCCGAGACGCTGCGGGTGCGGCAAAGTCAGCGCGAGCCAAAAAATTGAAACCACCATTGTATAGAGGGCCTCCAATAGCGGTATGTCGAGGTAACAAATCGGTCTCAAGAGCCGGCGGACCAAGGATCAGAAGACAATGTCGCTTCCACTGCGCACGCGCTACAAGCCGATGGAAGCGATGCCGGCAAGTGAATTGCCGGTTGGGCCGGAATGGCAGTACGAACCCAAGTGGGATGGCTTTCGCTGCCTCGCCTTTCGCGATCACGACCGCGTTGAACTCATGTCGAAGGCCTCAAAGCCTTTGACCAGATATTTTCCGGAAGTGGTCTCATCCCTTTCCCGTCTCGCAGCAAAGCAATTTGTGCTGGACGGAGAAATCGTTGTCGAGTCCGACGGCATACTGTCATTCGATCAACTCTTGATGCGGATTCATCCCGCGGCCACTCGGATCCACAAACTGAGCGAATCAAGTCCTGCGACTTTTATCGTGTTTGATTTCCTGGCGGATGATAAGGGTAAGTCTCTCGTCCAGCAGCCGCTTGCGGAACGGCGCGCGAGACTCGAGCGATTTGCAAAACGTTACTTCAAGCCGGGTCACAGAATTGTTTTGTCTCCAGCCACGAGAGATTTGTCGCTCGCCCAGAAATGGTTTCACATGGGCGTAGCGCTCGATGGCGTTGTGGCAAAGCGGATCGATTTGCCGTATCAATCCGGCACACGCACTGGGATGCAGAAAATCAAGAAGCAGCGGACGGCAGATTGCGTAGTCGGCGGCTTTCGCTATCTGGAGAAAAAGAAGGAGGTAGGTTCTCTGCTGCTGGGGCTTTATGACGATCAGGGCAAACTGGACCACGTCGGCTTCACATCGTCGATCCATTCGAAGGACCGTCCCGCGCTCACAAGAAAATTGAAAGCCTTGATCAAGCCGCCGGGATTCACGGGAAGAGCGCCCGGAGGACCGAGCCGCTGGAGCACGAAACGTTCAACCGAATGGGAGCCGCTGGAGCCGAAGCTTGTAGCTGAAGTGCAGTTTGATCACTTCACGGGCGGACGCTTTCGGCATGGAACAAAATTTCTGAGATGGCGGCCGGATAAAGATCCGAAGCAGTGCACGATGAGGCAGGTAAAACGAGAAAACCGCTCGCCCCCCGGACTTACTCTGAGCGCAAAGAAATAAATGGGTCTCGACTGGGTTCGCCGGTGGCCCGGTCAGCGAAAAGCAGGTTCCTCACCTTTCCGTCGGAAAGGTTCGGAATGACATCGGGGAAGAGGATCGGGCCTGGCCTCAGGCTCGCGCCTTCTTAACGACTGCCGCGCGCCCGGCGGTTTCCCATGGACGCTTCGGTCGCTCCACTGCGGGCTTGTCGCGATCTTTAATTCGATCGTAATGATAAGACTCGCTGACCGTACCAAGCGATTCGTTGTAAAGGCTGGGCAAGCCAAGGGCGACTTTTAGTTCCTCGGTGAAGTCTTGTATGGCTTTCAGATGGTCCGCGGTCGCGGGAATTTCCGTCTTCGATGTCTTCAGGAACTGCTGGTAGCCGCGATTGACCAGCTTGGAAATCTCGCTGCCGATC
>JASIEN010000041.1 GCA_030045935.1 Candidatus Sulfotelmatobacter sp. | reverse complement strand
CCGTCGGGGCAGTCGTTACCGCGCAACAGACGGCGCTAGCCAATTCGGCGGGAGTGCAACCTTCCGATCGCCTGAGTTCGATCCTGAACACAATCGCTGGCTTTCCACCCGGCTCACTGGTACAGGTTACGCAAGGCACAACCCAGGCCTGGCATGCGGTAGAAAGCATTGATACCACAACGAACCGCGTTTACTGGACGGTGGCGCTCGAAGCCGGATTTGTTCTTACGTCTCCAATCACGTTCAGCGCTTTTCAGGAAGCAAGCCTCGTGGTGTCGGGGATTAATCCGGCATTAGGCCAACTCAGTTGGATGAATGGCGTAGCGAACCAGTTCAACGTTACCCAGCCGATTCAATTCGACACGGGCAGAGGAACTTCCGGCGGCATTTTCTACAATTCTGCCAACGTACCCACGCTATCGATTTCGGCATCAAGCCCGGGCTCATGGGGCGACACGGTCGCGGTTTCGGTTTCTTACAGCAGCCTCGCCGCAACAGCCACCGCCTCTATCCCGCAACCCGCTTCGGGTGCGTATTCACTGGTGAACAGCGTCGTCGGATTCCCACAGTATTCGCTGGTAAGGGTCTACCAGGACCAGAGTCCAACACCCATCGTGAGCTATCGCGTCGTGACGATGGTGAACTCCGCGACAAATCTACTGCAGTGGGACGTCCCGCTTACTGCCGATCCCTTTAATCTCACGCAGCCGATTTCATTCGAAACGCTTGAGTTCGGATTCACGGTTTACGTGAACGGCAGCGCGCAGGAGAGCTTTTCCGGACTCTCACTGAATCCCCTGCATCCGCGCTATGTAGAAAACGTTGTCAATCCCCGAACCAGCAAACAGGTGATGCCGGCGCAGGTCGGCATGCCCTCGCAGTACATTCGCGTCACCGACCTGCACTCGACGACTCCGTATCCAAACAATTTACCCAATCCGCAAGCGCCACAGCTCGATGATGGCGTGCTCATCCTCTGGGGCGGACGCGACGGCATTGCGGCGCTGCAGGTAATTGACTACACCGGAAACTTGGCGAGCGAAAAAAAGTGGGGCATTCGCGCCATGGAGGATGTTGATGAGATTTCGATCGTCGCTGTGCCCGATATTCTGATTGAGCCAAGTCCGGCCGTAATCTACAACGCTCCGACTACCAAGCCGGGCAATCCCTGCCTGCCGTGCTCTGCGACGACGGGTCCCTCAGTTCCGCAGCCAGTGCCGCCGCCCACGGAAGCGACTCCACAGTTCTCGCTCGACGAAGTCTTTCAGGTGCAGCAGTCGCTGATCGCGCACTGCGCCCAAATGCAATTCCGCTTCGCCGTCCTCGATCCGCCGGACTTCGGTTATCCGCAACTGCAAGTCGATCTGGGAGAAATTCAGAGCTGGCGCCAGCAGTTCGACACAATGTACGCAGCCCTCTACTACCCGTGGATTTTCGTAGTCGATCCGCTGAATCTGGGGAACCAGATCGTGCGCCGCATACCTCCCAGCGGACACGTCGCCGGCATCTATGCGAATACCGATTTGAGCGTCGGCGTTTTCCAGGCGCCGGCCAACACCGTAATGCAGTGGGCGCAAGACCTCACCAACGAAGTCACTGCCAACATGCAGGCCTTCTTGAACCCGCTGCAGATTAATTGCATCCGCAGCTTTTCCGGCCGGGGCATTCGAGTTTACGGCGCACGCACGCTGAGCAGCGACACAAGCTGGCTGTTCGTCAATGTGCGGCGGCTTGTCTGCATGATTGAACACGCTCTCGAGATTTACATGCAATGGGTAGTCTTTGAACCCAACAACGTGCATTTGTGGAACCTGGTGAGAACGGCAATCACAAATTATCTGGAAGCGATCTGGGAGCAAGGCGCGTTGATGGGAAATACCGCGGCGCAGGCATTCTTCGTCACCTGTGATGCCACCAACAATACTCTGGCAACCACGGAAGTCGGGCAGATGATCGTTGATATCGGCGTCGCGCCCGCACTGCCCGCGGAATTCGTCATCTTCCGCATCGGCGTGGTGCAGGACTCTCTGGAGGTTACCGAGACATGAGTACGGTCGTTCCAGGGATGCGCATCGATCCCTACAAAGCGTTCAACTTCCTGATCACGCTGACCAAATCGGCGAAACAGTTGAACTTTGGGGGTTATGCGCCACCGCCGCCAACGCCGCGTCCACCGAGTCCTCCACCGACAGTCAGCGTGACTGTGCAGGTATCGCTGGGAGGTTCAGGAGGCCCTCCGCCTCCACCCGCCCCACCCGCCGGCGGCTTTAGTGAGTGCACCGGGCTGGAAATCGGTATGGACCCGGAGGAATACAAAGAAGGCGGCAATAACGGAAAGTCGCTGCGATTTCCCTCGCAAATCAAGTGGACCAACATCAAGCTCAAGCGCGGCATCGCTCTTTCCGACGACTTGTGGCTGTGGCACTACGGTTTCGTGCAGGGAACGGTTTCGCGGCGTGACGGCGTGGTCACTCTGCTGGATGAGCAACAGAATCCAGTAAAAGTGTGGGCGTTCAAGCGTGGGCTGCCGGTCCGCTGGACCGGCCCCAGCCTCAACGCCATGCAAAGCCAGGTTGCGATCGAAGAGTTGGAAATCGCTCACGAAGGCCTGATGTTGATGTAACTGGGAGAAAAAATCGTGGACGTTCGAATCAATGAAGTGAACAGCCAGGTGCAAACGGTGGACTCAAAGGGGCTACTCGATCCGCAGGTGATGCGGCAGATCGTAAGCACCTGCATAAAAACCATTAGAGAAAATCAGGACCGCCAGAAAGTTCTTGACAAAGACCGCGAACTGACTGACGGCGCATCGTCCAACGATAAGTAAGAGAACGACAAACAGGAACAAGAATGCCGAAACCACTCAAAGCGACGTTTCAACAGGTGAACCTCGATGGCTCGCTGGGCGATCCGCTGATCGTCAATTACAACCCCACCGAGTACACACTGAACAAAGGTGCGCAAATTGCGGAGATCGCCATTCCTGGTCTCGACTCGCCCATACTTCAATTCGTTCGCGGGCAGACCGAAACGCTTTCGCTCGATTTATTTTTCGACACTACCGAAGCGGGGATGGATGATGGCGCGGTTTCCGTGACCACCGTGACCGATCAGTTTTATCAGTTGGTCAAGATCAACGGACTGACCCATGCCCCTCCGATATTGTTTTTTTCCTGGGGCATGCAGTTTCCCGGCCAGCGGCCCTACGCTTCGATGGGCCTTGGCACGGGCAGTCAGCAGCGGCATGGGTTCAAATGCGTGGTGGAAAG
Organism: Candidatus Sulfotelmatobacter sp.; assembly: GCA_030045935.1. Taxonomy (GTDB): domain Bacteria; phylum Acidobacteriota; class Terriglobia; order Terriglobales; family Acidobacteriaceae; genus Sulfotelmatobacter. Next base: position 9 of record JASIEN010000041.1, on the reverse strand, counting down.
TGTGCGTCA
>JASIEN010000439.1 GCA_030045935.1 Candidatus Sulfotelmatobacter sp. | reverse complement strand
CCGTGCTGCAAACTGTGAATATTTCCCAGGGCGTTTCGCAGGGACTGGTGATTAAGAGGGTCAACCCTGTGTATCCGGCTAACGCCTTGCGCATGCGCGTAGAGGGAACGGTGCAGCTTCTGGCCACGGTTTCCGGCAAGGGTGACGTCACCGGCATCAAAGTGCTCAGCGGGGATAAGTCGCTCGCCCTGGCGGCGACCGACGCAGTCAAGCAGTGGAAATACAAACCTTACCTTCTGAACGGATCACCGGTAGAAATTGAGACCGAGATCACAGTGAAGTTCAAACTGCCGGAGTGAGTCTGCCAACCTAAGTTCTCAGTTTGCAGTCCTCAGTTTCTTGCGGGGGTGGCCCGGTTAACGCCGCAGGAAACTACTGTATTCACGCCGATGACTCTTGCAGAATTTTCTCGAAAAACGGAATGGATCAATACTTACGGCGCAATCCACTCCTTGCAATCATCCGCAGCGAGTCAGGGGCAGCGCGTCGGAGATAGTGGTACTTTACTGTGTCGTTTTTGATGCTCTGGCTGAGTTCTCGGACGCCTTTCTCATTTTCTCGACTTTGCGCTGGATACCTATCACCAATTCACGGAGGTTGTCCAAATCGTCCAAGAGCCGATTCAATTGCAGCGAGATTTGCCGGTTCGTCAGTGACATGGGGCGATAGTCCCGAACTCGTTGAAATCCGATGTCGTATCAGGAAAAGCTAGAACGTTGATGCTGAGAGGCTCAAGGGCACGGCTGGTCAGGAACCTTAGTTATCCAGGCGGTATTCTCCCTTTGTTGCTGCCAGAATCTTTCCCAGGGACAGATCTATCTCTTCAGCCACGATTGAATTGTTGGATGCGCCTTGATCAGCGAATGAAAGCTTCCATCCTGGAGGGCTTAACAGACTGGTGAGCTGACGCTTCGGATCAGGGGATTCTTTACAAAATCTGCGCCAAGGATGGCGTCTTTGAACTCTAAAGAACATAAGTAAAACGAGAATTGCCTTGTCGGGAGTACAAGGGGGGTGTTGTTCGGAGGAGGAGAGATGGCCTCTGGGGTGTTTAGTGGCTGGAAAGACATCGCAAACTACATGGGCAAGGGTGTTCGCACGGTGCAACGCTATGAGCGTGACTTTGGTCTACCAGTACGCCGTCCTGCCGGTAAATGTGGAGGACCGGTTCTGGCCACGAGAACTGAACTCGATGCGTGGATGAATGATGTCTTTCGCCGGGCCAAAGCTGCGGCGCACGATTCGAGTCCACTCGGTTGCGAAGACTTGAGATGTGTAATCTCTCAACTGACAACATTGCTCGATCAACTAAAAAAGGGGGGAATGCAATTCAAAGTCTCTCGAACGCAACTCTGCCAGACAATCCTCCAGATTTGCAACGAGGCCGGGCAGAGCCGAAACGGTAGTGGATACGGAGGACACATGAAGACATACGCCATGCAATTTGGCGGTTCGAGGGCAGCATGAGGGACGCCAGGCTAGCGAATCACGCCGCTTTCTCGAGCTGCATCTGTTCGACCGAAACGATCGAAACCAGCCGTGCTTGTTCGGTATCCGCAATTCAGCCCATAGCGGTTCCGCGCCTTCCACGGAGAAGGTTACACGCTCATCAGCTTCTCTAATGAACCCTTCAAGGTTGCGCACTCCAGGATAAATTCCAGGCCGACTGACATCAGTTACACTTCCCCTTAAAACTACTTCTTTCCTGGCCATAGGACACGTCCGACTTGCAGTCTGGAAGTTCATGATCAACGGTTGCTGGGCACAGAGGTCAGATGAACTATTCAGCACATTACACTGCATCCCGGTCACAAAGTTTGTTCGCTGCGAAACGTTTCATATAACTCGGTTGCTCGATAAAGTCAGGCCTATAGCCGCGAACAACCGGGAGAGAGGAGCCCTGAGGAACAATCTCAGGGGTGATTTGTTTGCGCAGAGGCTAGGCAGCCTTCTCAGATTTCCTGGCCGTGATCTGGCGCTCGTAGATAGACAGACTTACAAAGGCTGCCTGGAGAATTGGCGCTGAGATATTGTGTTTCTGTCCGCGTTTGATGAGATCACCAAGAACAGTGTTCACTTCGACGCGTCTCTGCTCTTCGAGGTCGCGATACATCGACGAAGTCAACGAAGAACCAGTCGCAGTGAGTTGAGAGCTCTTCTCTGACAGCGATGCCTCCGACAGTGGATAGCCAGAGGCAGCCGCGATTGCGGCGCATTCACGAAGTATCGAGAGAGATACATCATTGCCACCGGGGACGGCTACGACTTCGCCGACATTTCCGCGAAGCAGGCACGTGATGGCTCCCACGCTGGCAATCCATACCCACTTCTCCCACATGTCCCCCAAAATATTTCCGGAAATGGCAGTGTCAAATCCAGCCCCTTGAAAAGCCTGATACACCGCTTCTATGCGAGAGGTCTTCTTCCCGCTGAGTTCGCCATAATTGAGACTCTGGAGATCGGCAAGCTGAATGATTCGGCCCTGCGAATCGACCTGAGTGGCAACGTAGCAAACCCCACCTAGTACGGCGCGTTCGCCAAACCTCTCCTTCAACACGTCCATGTGATGCATGCCGTTTAGCACGGGAATGATGACCGTCTGTGGACCGACTGCGGATGCGAAATCATCGACCGCGCCGGCAAGGTCGAAACTTTTTACGCTCAGAAGGATAACGTCGTACGGGGATGCAATCTGAGCGGCGGTTATTGCCTTGGGTTGAACGGTGAAATCACCGCTTGGGCTGACAATTCGTAAGCCCTGGGCGCGAAATTGACCGGCCCGTTTTGGCTGGACCAGAAATGTTACATCGCGCCCCGCTTGCACCAGACGGGCTCCAAAATAGCCACCAACGGCACCTGCCCCAACTACTAGAATTCTCATGATGATTCTGACCCTCCTGTCGTATGTGCTTTCGTGGCATGGCGGCGCTTCGTTCGTTTCCACCACGGGAGGTCTAGGAACCCGCCGTCACGCCCATCT
>JASIEN010000438.1 GCA_030045935.1 Candidatus Sulfotelmatobacter sp. | reverse complement strand
ACTGGGATTCAAAGGGCGAACTGGTGGTTGTTCATCATGCTGAGGGACGGGACCGAATTGAATATCCCATCGGGCACGTGTTGTTCCAGAGCGATGGGTGGATCAGCCATCTTCGGCTGTCTCCTCAGAACGACAAGATCGCTTTCATTGACCACCCCGCCTTGTGGGATGACCGTGGCTCAGTCTGCGTGGTTGATCTGCACGGCAATGTGGAACTGGCTTCTGCAGAGTGGAATTCCGCCTTCGGACTGGCCTGGTGGCCCACCGGTAACGAAATCTGGTTCACTGCAGCCGAAACAGGCACCATTCGGAAATTGTTGGGGGTGAGGTTTTCCGGTAAAGTTCGTCACATTCTCGATCTTCCAACCGGGATGATACTCGAGGATGTTGCACCCGATGGTCGCGTCCTCGTGAGCCTGGATACAGAGCGCCTTGCCATGGCGACCATGGCTCGAAACGGCAAACCGCGAGACCTCTCCTGGCATGATTGGAACGTCGCCAAGGATATCTCGCCGGACGGGCAGTCAGTATTGTTCGAAGACGCCAGCGAAACAGCTGGAGTGAAGTATTCACTCGCCATTCGCAAAATTGACGGCACGCCTCCGATACAACTTGGCGAGGGCAGCGGCGGCAGCCTTTCCCCTGACGGCAACTGGGCGATCTCCATCGTGTCGGGAAAACCAGGACAACTCAGGCTGATTCCGATCGGCGCCGGACAGCCGCGGATAATTGATCTGCCGGGCATCGAACAGATTGACAACGGAACGGCAAATTTCCTAGCGGATGGCAGGCACATTACCGTCAATGCCAACGAGCCAGGACATGGCGTTCGCTGCTACATCGTGGACCTCAACGGTGGCAAACCTGTGCCCATTACTCCTGAAGGAATTAGCAACGGCTTGGTTTCACCCGACGGACGATACGTTCTTCATGCCGATGATTCCGGAATAGTTTCCGTATATCCCATAAACGGCGGGGAAGTTCGCCGTATTCCCGGCCTTGAGCCCGGTTTCGTCCCTAAGCAGTGGTCGGAAGATAACTCCTCGGTATATGGATATCTTCGGGGCCAGGTGCCGGCCAGCGTATATAAAGTGGACTTGGCGACAGGAAAGAAAACTCTAGTGCAGGAAATACGCCGGGAAAACCTTAGCGGAATCTTGAGCATCGCCCCGGTAGTGATGACGCGTGATGCATCGCGCTTTGCCTACAGTTATCATGAGATTCTCTCCGTACTGTACATAATCTCGGGCGTTCGGTAGTTCTTGTTGGCTCGCATTTTTTTGAGCTCAGTTGAACAGGCTGCTCAGTTCAGCGATCCCGAAAAATCGGCCGCGACATAATGAAAGAAAATTGAAGTCGAAGTACGCCCTTTTCCGAGAACGTGGCGATAGTGGGGTACCTTGGTTCCCCGATAAACCAATCCGTCGCCCAGAGCTTGATACACGGTTACAGTGCCTTCAGGAGTTTCCAACCGTATAGGCCACGGCGTCGCCAGCTCCGGCTCGGGAGTAAAATCCAGGCACAACGTCACGCTGAACTCACACTGCTCACGGTCGGTGTGCTTCTTCAATTGGGCGCCGCTCAAATAAGACGCGAGGTAAACGTAGGAAGGTTTGACCGGCTCGCCAACGATCGCGCTTACGATTCCTGCGATCTGATGATGGAAGAAGCGAGCCACGCTTTCGTTGTGCGCCACATAGCGGCGCGAACTTTGGTCGTCGCCAAGACGAATGGCTCCGCGCCTGATTTCATGCCGGTAATACCGCCGGAGCGCGGCAATGTGAAGGGGATGGATCAGGTTGGCGACCGGAAAATAGTTATTGTCACGAAATTGCTGCCGCCCGTTACTCACGATGGCATCCCATTCCCCAAGCCGTTGCTCGTGGTGATTGGCTTCCACGAGAATCCCGGCCGTGGCCAGCAGCCAGCGGGCGCTGGCCGACATAGAGTCAGGCGCAGGTTCTCCGGGGCGAAGTTTCGAAACCACGGCCTCCAGCTCGGGCCCGAGCCAGAAAGGATGCAGGGCGCCAACAGCCGGGTCGCGCACCCAAGCTATCTTTCCCCGCAGGTTGAAGTTTTCGAGCAATTCACGTTTTGGCTCCAATTCTTCCGGCAATTGCCCCGCAGACAAAACAACGCAGTCCGGGTTCAGAAGCAAGCTGCGATCAGACACGTTCTGTCTTCGCCGCAGCCATTTTTCAGGGACCAGATGCAACGGCAATTCGTCGAGCAGGCAATGGAACTGGCCTGGGGGCAGCATCGCGGTGAGGGTCCGCCGCGGTCCCACCCCCATGAGGCCGGCAATCCAGCGCAACCAATCGGTTTCTGTTAGTTGTGTAGCCATCCGTTTAACGTGAAGCGGCTGTCGGCGAATGCCTGGGAGCGGCACTCGACGGGTGTGATCTCGTGCAGCAACGAGCACGGGAAAAACACAATCTGGTTTTGCTGCGGCGCAATGGCGTGATAACTCCCGGTCGAAGAGCCTTCGCGCGAATCGTGCAACCGCAACTCACCTCCATCGAACTGCCGCGGTTCGCGGTGGAAGAAGTAAACGAACGTGAGCTGCCGGGAGGCGATCATGTCTTCCGAGTTATCACGATGCTCGCCAAAAAAATCGCCGTCATTGCTGGCCGTGATCTGGACCTCAGCGCCGGTCACGGGAAACTCGCCCATTCCCAGCCGCCCCAGCACTGATGGCAACACGCCCCGGATTCGCTCCAGAATGATCCGCTCATGCTTGCCTGCATTCATCAGCACGCGTGAGCGGCGGTGGGTATAGTCGACCATGCCGCTGTCTCCCGTAGGCGAGACGACCTGGCTGGTCTGAAACTCTGGTTCATGTTGCAGAGTGTAGGCGATCAGTTCTTCCAGCTCTTGCGGCGCCAGAAATTCATCCAGCACCACACACTGTGCCGGCTTTGTCGCAGGTACATCCAGAACGCCTACGCTTCGTGAGAGTTCTGATCTTGATCCATCCCTCGCGCCAGAGGCTTGAAAGATATTGGTTATGCCCGGTCCCGGCCCGCTTGGAGGCTGTGGGTTACCCGGCTGGCCCAATGGTCCTCTAGTCGGAGGCTGAGGTGCCTTGGCCGGTGGCTGAGGTCCGTGGCGGACCGCAGCGGCTTCCATGGTGTCTTGTGTCGCAGAGCGCTGGAAAATTTCAGCCATGCTCGGTGGTTGCGGTCCGCTGGGCGGCTGGGGATTCATCGGCTGGTTCATCGGTCCCTTGGCCGGAGGCTGGGGAGCTTTCAGGGTCAGACCGTTAGCGTCATCATCGGACGCCGGGGTGAGACTGGAGCGCGCCAGTATCTGCTCAACAATGCTGCCGCCCAGCAAGGCAAAGGCCCGTTGCGCCACGGCCTCGCCCACCGAGCGGGAAACGGCAGCGTTGACGGCCGCCTGGATTTCAGGTTTGTCTGCGGCAACGGTCCTGGAGTTTTGCAGGATACTCAAGAGCAGCTCCCGCTCGCGCGGGCTCAGGATTCGCTCATCCTGCATCAATGTTTCGGAAAAAGCATCGAGAAACTGCTTGGCATTCATCGGCACACTCCTCCCTTCGCTTGGGAAACTGTTCTAAGTTTCAGCCGTTGGATGGGAGAAGCAGCTTCGCCGAGACACTAACACCAGGGAACAGGATTAGCAAACAAAAACTTTTCCACAGGCTGTTACTTTGTGAGTGAGTGTGTGAAGGCTGACATTAACGGCTCACCATCGCGCCGATCATGGACTCGAAAATCTTCATACCATCAATGCCACCCAGCGCAGGTTCGGAAGAGCGCTCCGGATGAGGCATCATTCCCAACACATTGCCGCCTGGGCTGCAAATACCCGCAATGTTTTCCAGCGAGCCGTTGGGATTGGCCGCGGCTGAGATTTCTCCCGCTGGAGAGCAATAGCGGAACACCACACGCTTCTCGCGATTCAGTTGATCGAGCGTCGCGGGATCGCAGAAATAATTTCCTTCCATGTGCCCGATGGGAATGGTCAGCACTTCGCCCTGCGCGCACGCGTTGGTAAAAGGAGTGGCTGCGTTCTCAACGCGCACCTGCACCGGCTTACAGACATATTTCAATCCGGTGTTGCGCATCAGCGCTCCGGGCAGAAGGCCGGATTCGCAGAGGATCTGAAATCCGTTGCAGATGCCCAGCACCAGCCCACCGGAATCCGCAAAGCGCGTAACCGACTCCATCACGGGAGAGAACTTTGCAATCGCGCCGGTTCGCAGATAGTCGCCAAAGGCAAACCCTCCCGGCACAATGACGGCGTCGCAATTCTCCAGATCGTGCGATTCATGCCAGAGAAACGTTGCCGGCTGTTTTTCGACCTGTTGAATCGTCCAGAATGCATCGTGGTCGCAATTCGAGCCGGGAAAAATGATGACTCCGAATTTCATCGCCGCCTCTGTGTGGGAATTCAAGCTCAGTGTAGCACGAGGAATTGGCAGGTCCGAGCGTGCTATCGCTTTCGCGGCGGGCTCAACGGAGGCAACGATGGAGACTGCGATGAAAATGAATC
>JASIEN010000437.1 GCA_030045935.1 Candidatus Sulfotelmatobacter sp. | reverse complement strand
TGCGGCAATGAATGCGTCGGAATTCTTTAGGAGCGTGGCCACATACTGAAGCGTGGCGCGGTGATCTGTGATGGCAGTCAGTTCCCGTGGCAGGCGGAACATTTCTGCATATCTCTGGTTGTGCAGGAGTCTTTTGCCGTTACTGTCGACCACTACCACGCCATCGATGGTTGAGTTCGTCTGGGCTTCCAGGAACGCGGTCTTCCATTGCAGTTCAGCTTCGGCCTGCTTGCGTCTCGTGATGTCGCTGAACACACCGTCCGCATATACGATCCCGTCCTCTTCATGAACCCCGCTGGCGCGGTCATGAATCCAAATCCAGCTCCCATCCTTGCGCCGGATGCGGTACTCCTCATCAAAGGGTTTCTGACTTGTAAAAAGAGCGTGATAACCGCGATTCACGCGGCCAAAATCTTCGGGGTGAATAAGACCCGAGCGAAAACTGCCGCCAGCCTCGCAGATTTCCTGTTTGCCGTATCCCAATACCGCCTCCACCTTCGGGCTGATGTAAATCGTGCGCCGGTTCTCATCCGAGGTCCATGCCACTTCGGCGACTGTTGTTAGGATTCTGCGGAATCGCTCCTCGCTCTGGCGGAGAGTTTCTCTGGCTTCGTGAATGGCAGTGATGTCTTCGGCCACGCCGGCAAACATGCAAACCCGTCCGTTCGCATCACGGATGGGCTTGGCGTGATCTTTGATCCAGCGAGTTGAGCCGTCGGTGTGCCAGATTTGATATTCACTTTTGGTCTCTCGGCCTGCTAGCAGACGGTCATAATCCGCAACCACTCTCTCCCGGTACGCGGGGACGGCATAATCTCGCCACGGCGAAGGCTTCTGGTAGACCTCCTGGCAACCGCGCCCTGTGATGGTCTCGAAAGCTGGACTGGCGTAAACCAGGCGGGACGCGATCACATCCACTAAATAGAAAGCCTGGTCGATATTTTTGCTGATCTGCTGAAAGCGCTCTTCGCTGGTTCGCATTGCCGCTACCGCCTGCTCGCGCTCACTGATGTCATGGACCGTGATCACACACGCGGTTAACCCTGTTGGCTGCGGCAACGGATGGGCATGATATTCCACCGGAAGACACGTTCCGTCCTTCCGCCAGATAAATTCACGCATGGCATGGACCGGCTGCTGCGACTTGAAAGCCTTGCGCAGCGTACACTCTTCTTCCGGATACCGGGTTCCATCCGGGTGGCTGTGATGCAGTACGGTGTGCAGATTTTTTCCGATTAATTCCTTACCCTGATAGCCTGTCATTCGCAACAGGCTCGCGTTGCAGAACGTTCCGTTTCCTTGCGCGTCGGCGCCGAGGATACCCTCGACCAGCGCATTCAGAATCAATTGCATCTCCCTTTGCAATTCGCGGGGAGAGCCTTTAAGCAGTTGGTGCAGAGGCATAGCAAGACCCATCTGGTAAATCGACTAGATGGAGGCCTTGGATAAAGGGGAGCTTTCACCCGGCTTGGTTACGAAAGTTCAACACAAAGACCGGGGACGACGTGCATAGACACGTTTCTGAACGACTTGAGTAGCAGTTCCATACGGACTAGGCTAATTTTGCTCCTTCACAGTGCGCGCCAAAGCAAAAACCCGCCATAGCTCTGCACTCGTCTCGCAGAATCCCTCCCTGTCGCCGCGTCCAATCCGGGTATCATGAACCAGTTTCAATCCCCCATCGCCGAAACTGCGCCAAACGTCGACCCTGTTCCTTCCTTGAGCTTGCTCTCAGGCATGTTCGCGATCGCCAGCATCTTCGCCATCGTCGGCGGTTTTCTGGATGCCTATTCTTATTTGGCACGCGGCCGAGTCTTCGCCAACGCGCAAACCGGCAACGTCGTTCTGTTTGGAGTCCGCGCAGCCGCAGGCAACTGGGCATCGGCGTGGAGGACTGTCCCGCCCATCTTCGCGTACATGTGCGGCGTGGTTGTCGCCCGTCTTCTAAGGGTCCGCCCTCAAAAACACTCCTTTAGCGGCACCCTGACTTGTCAGGCTCTGGAACTGCTCATTCTGCTGGTCCTTCTCTTCTTCGGCAGGTTCGTGCCGGATTTCTGCGCCGTGCCTCTGATCTCCTTTTTCTCGGCCCTGCAAAACATCAGCTTTCCCAACGTCGGTCCATGGCAGATCAACAGCACCATGACCACGAGCAACCTCCGCAGTGCCGTATCCGGATGGGTGCAACTCGCACTGGGGGAAACAGATCCCAAACTTTGGGGAGAGGCCATCATTGGCTCGGTGATTTCACTGTGCTTTGCGGCTGGCGCGCTACTGGGCGGAGTCTGCACGCTCGGCTTGCCGGCTTTCGCACTTCTTCCTGCTGTCGTGTTGACGGCTGCCGGCACGCTCCTGACCATTCGGGAGCGCCATCGCACCATGAACGCACGCCCTTGAATCTGTCCTGACGAACTACCGAGGCATTACCATAATTTCCGTGAGTGCAAATGCGCTACCAGATTCGGGAATACGCCAGATTGGGCAACACCATTGCAAGCTCCGAATCGTCGGTCGTCATTACTTTGGTTGCAACTGATCTGCCAACTATTTGCGGCAGTGCTCTTGCCAATCCACGGGTCTTCTCCTAGCATCTCATCTGAAAGCCGGCCTGCGGGGTTGGTGATGAGGGGTATCCGATATTTGAACCAATGCTGAATGAACGGGGGCTCGACTCGAACTAGGATCCGGTGTGCGACGCTCCGCCAAGCGGAGATGCCTAAAGGGTCTCGGCGGGTTCCCAACGTCTACCTGACGGTTCATTCTCGGCCCCCTCACACGGCACAGTGGGTCGGCTTGTATTTCTTGGACTCGAAATAAAAACACCCGACAGCGCGCTTCAAACGCGGGTTTTGGAACGACACGGCTTCCAGCCGTGCCCCTGAGATTCAATTAAGACACGTGTTTTAGCCCCTAAGGAGACGCCCTCGTCTTGAAATGGACTTTCTGAAAACACGCTCTATTAATAGGATTCAGTGGGAACCCGAACCCAATCCGCCTATTTCGATCCTGTAGTAGCCATCACTAACTCCTGCACCGGATCGACAATCATCAGCAAAAGCATCGCCGTGGGAGATCTTGCCGACGACAATATCGAGAGTTGCTGTGTTCTCCACGCCTCTGGCGGAATTTCAGATTTCTCTAAGGAGTCCAGCGAGGCCAGTCCCACGGCGGCCACAGACGAAAGATTCTGGGACAATGGTTCGGCTTCGCGCAGAAGGAAAGATTCTTCCAAAGCCGGATGCAAAACCGCGTCATTGTCGCGCCAACGGGCTAATCGCTCTCGAATTTGCAGTGCAGCATTCTGATCTTTGTATCCACCGCTTATGTACGTTTCCACCAGAGTGCGAAAATTCCGGGCGACATCGCTTTCCGGACTGACGGCATCGACCAGGTGATTTAAGGGAAGGGAACTGTCGTTTATTTTTACAGTGTCCAGTCTGACGTAATCTTTCACAGGTTCAACAACATCTGCGAGCGCCAGCAAAGAAGAAATATCATCGGACCCCAGCATTTGATGAAGCATTTCTATTTCGCCGGTCCTCTGCGTAAGTCCCAACAATTCAAGATGCCAGTTCAGCTCATCCAGCCTGCGGTACATCGATTGTGGGTCTTGTATCGAGGCGGGCGACCACAACCGCTCGGCGATCGCTGCTAGGCGGGGCCAAATGCGGTTGTCAATGTTCTCCGGAGTCACCAGTTCCGTCCACATGCAGGCTTCTCCGCCAAGTATCCGGCTCTTTTCTTCAGCGCTCAGGTTCGCGGCGTCGCCGCTGAGCGGCTCAATGGCATAGTGCCGCCAGGCGGGCCACATCAGGTCGAGATAGTATCCGTAGGAAAGCAGGCCTCGATAACCTCCTTTCGCGGCCACTGCCAGCGACTGCTGTCCCCGCCAGGACTGCACAACAATACTTTTCGGCAGGGCCGGATGCAACACCTCGTCCCAGCCGACCATAATTTTGTGGTGCTTGCTCACAATCTTCTGCAAGCGCTGGTTAAAGTAAGCTTGCAGATCCTGATTGTTTTTCATGCCGTGGGCGCGAATGAAATTCTGAATTTTCGGGTTCGCATTCCATTGCTGCCCATCGACCTCGTCGCCGCCGATGTGAAAGTAGGCGTCGGGAAACAGCCCGGCCATTTCGCCAATAAACTCGTCCAGGAACTTGTAGGTCTTTTCTTGCGTCGGATCCATTACCGGCTCGACGCTCGAAACCAGCTGATACGGTCCAGGTGCGCTGGCCAATTCGGGATACCCCAAAAACCAGGAACGGCTATGCCCGGGCATATCGAATTCCGGCACGACGCGAATTCCGCGATCATGTGCATAGGCGATGAACTCACGCATTTCCGCTTGCGTGTAATAAAGTCCGCCGGAACCCTCTCCGGTTAGTTTGGGAAACTTCTTGCTCTCCATGCGAAAGCCTTCGTCGTCCGACAGGTGCAGATGCAGCACATTCAATTTAACGGCGGCCATCGCATCGACATTGCGTTCGAGCACATCGAGAGGGATGAAATGCCGGCACATGTCGATGAGCAGCCCGCGCCAGGGAAAGCGTGGCCCATCTGTAATTGTGACCTCCGGAGCAGCAAACCCGTTCGGCGTCGGCCCGATCAACTGCAAAAAGGTTTGCAGACCGCGTAGAACACCCAGCGAGTTTGGTGCGGTTAGCTCCGTGCCTGCTTGCATCACTGTAAGCTGATAGGATTCATCCTCTTGGAGTTCTTGCGTCGCTTTTCTGCCGTGTTGCGCGTGAATCACCAGCGTGGGCGAACTAGCTTTTGTTTGTGCTCGAGCCCCCAGCGGGATCCCTGTTTGCCGCGAAAGCTGCAAAAGGAATCTGTCAATGGTCTTATCGAGATCTTGGTCGTCGAAACCGTCGAGTGCGACCGCAAAAGACTTATCGATGGTCAATTGCCCCGTTCCCAACTTGACGGACGTCGGCATGGGCAACAGATTCAGTTGCGGTGCTTGCGCCGAAGTAAAGACTGCGCAGGAAAGAAGGGCCTGTAAAATAAAAATTAAA
>JASIEN010000436.1 GCA_030045935.1 Candidatus Sulfotelmatobacter sp. | reverse complement strand
GATCTCCGCTCTACCCTGGCGGAAACTGGTTCGTACCTGTTCCAAAAGCGCATATTCGACGTCGTTTTCTCGATTCTGTTCCTGGTGCTCACCCTACCCGTCACGGTTGCTTCCGCTATCGCCATCAAGCTGACCAGCCGGGGTCCCATTCTCTTTGTCCAGGATCGCGTCGGGCTCAACGGCCACGTCTTCCGCATGATCAAGTTTCGCACCATGAAGCAGGGGAGCCGGGAGGAAGCAGATACCCGTTGGACCTCACCAACGGACCCCCGGCGAACCGCTGTCGGCGCTCTGCTGCGGAAATGGAACTTGGATGAGTTCCCCCAGTTCCTGAATGTTCTCAAGGGAGACATGAGTATTGTCGGCCCGCGTCCCGAGCGCCCTTACTTCGTCGAGACTTTCCTGGAGCAATTCGAGCGCTACAATTCTCGCCACATGTTCAAAGTAGGAATCACCGGCTGGGCCCAGGTAAACGGTTGGCGCGGCGATACCTCAATCGCCAAGCGCGTGGAATACGATATGTATTACCTGCGCAACTGGAGTTTAACCTTCGATCTCCAGATCATCATCATGACCATGTTCACGATGTTTAATAGCCGGAACGCATACTGAGACCCGCGTTGAGCCTGCATCAGTTCCGCCCTTTGCCGGTATCTGACTGAACGCTGACCGGCCCTGGCACTGGCGACGCGCGCCTGGCCAGCAGTGCGCCGGCCGCGACACCAAACAGCTGCGCGCAGGAACGTAGCGCTAATAACAACGGCGAAATAAGCCCCACAACCAGATCCTTTGAAGCAGCGCGCACCGCAAACGGCACGGTGCTGACTAGAAAGAGACACAGCACTACAACTGAAACTGAAATCGGCGGGCGAAACGTAAGGTCGACGATCAGTCCCAATAGCAATGCCGGCGCGAACAAAAGCTGAAGCTTCATGAGCTGCGGAGTGTGCGTGTCCTTGATCGCCTTTTCGGGATTCTTCCGCACGGCCAGCATGCGCCAGTAAGCGAACTTGTATTTCTTCCGCAGGTAACTGGCGAGTGTGGCAGCGTGAGTGTGATAAACGATCGCTTCTGGGACAAACTTCATCTTCCAACCCCGCGCTGACATGCGATACGAGAGTTCCACATCCTCTGCGCAGGCCACTGGAAAGGAAGTATCGTAGCCTCCCATTTCCAGGAATCGGTCACGCCGGAACGCGGCGGCATAAGTATCGACAAAGTCGATGAATGGAAATACCGCCATCACACGGTATTTGCTCTCATATTCGATCTGTACGAAACGGGCGATCAGGCTTTTCTGCTGCGTCCGATATGCTCCCTTTGTAGCAACGATCTGGGAATCTTCGAATGGCGCAAGCATAGCGTCCAGCCAGCCCGGCGCCGGGACGCAATCGTCATCGGTGAATACAATGACGTTCCCAGAGGCCTCTGCCGCAGCCCGGTTGCGAGCCTTGGCTGGTCCCCCATTCGCCTGGCTGATGAGACGAACGAAAGAATAGCGTTGGACCACATCGACAGTATTGTCGGTTGAGCCGTCATTAACGACGAGGATCTCGGCCTTCCGCAACTCCGTTTGCGCCAGAAGTGCAGTCAGGCAATTCCCGATGCGCGAGCCGCCATTAAACGTCGGGATGATTACAGAAAAATCAAGAACCGGTGCCCTAGATGTATTTTGGGCAATAAGAGGGGCATCCTCGGTTGGCGTCTCCATGAGATGCCTCAGTCTCCATGGGCACCCACAGCTCGGGCTGCGGCCGGGCGGGTTGGCTGAGTGCTCGGTTCGCCGTTCTCCTGATGCTGGCTTCCGCGCAGAAGATATTTCGACAATGTGATGAATCCCTAGAGATTGCGTTGCAGTTCACGCCGGTCCCGAAGCGATTGTTTCAGTTTGTAGAGAAGGTACGCCGGATTCAGATAGAAGCTGCGGCGAGCCCGATCACAAAAGCTGACCAACTGCTGGTGAGTAATGTTGGGCAGGTTGACGACGCTGTTGTGAAGACCGTCTTTGGTCAGCCATGCATTCCAATTTTCAATCTGAATGTAATCGCGCCTTTTGGCCTCTTCGTAGGCCGTTGTTCCCGGGTAGACCATGATCGGGAAAAACTGCGCCGTATCGGGTTGGAGCTTCTTGGCAAACGCAAGAGTTTTTTCCATGCTGGCTGGTGTTTCGTTCAAGTTGCCGACCATAAAGCACCCGTGCACCATGATGCCGGCTTCGCGGCAATGGCGAACAAAGCGATGAGCTTCCTCATGATATTTCGCATCGCGCCGGTCGTCGTTGTTCTTTTTCATGCCACGGATAACTTCGACGTCACCGCTTTCAAATCCAACACAAAACAATCGTGCTCCGGCTTGGTGCAAAGTGGAAAGCAATCCGGACTCAGCTCCGATGTCGGCACGGCAATTCGCATCGAAAGGCAGCTTGTTACCACGGTGGATTAGTTCTTTGGCCAGTTCCATGGTACGCGGCTTGCTGATGATGAAAGTGTCGTCCTCCAACATCACCGTCTTGATTTCCGGCATTTCCCGCGTCACAAAATCAAACTCATCGGCCACGTTGGCCACTGAGCGGTAGCGCATTTTGTGTCCGCTGAAGGTTTGGGGATAAACGCAGAACGAGCAATGATACGGACATCCGCGGCTGCTATCGAAAACCACCAGGGGCCATAGCGAATGCCCGTAAAAATAGTCGGATGTGCGCAGAAAGCGCTTGTAAACTTCGGTGACAAAGGGCAGTTCATCCAGGTTCTCTATGGCTGGCCGCGGCGGATTATTGATCATTTCTCCGGTTCTACGCCGCCACACCAGCCCATCAACGCTTGACAGATCCGCGCCGCAGGCCTTTGCTTCCAGCCAGTCGCGCACCGTGTATTCGTATTCCCGAATGGCAACAGCTTCGAGGGCATTGGACAGACTGAGCGTTTCGCGTGGCAGAGACGAAACATGGCGCCCGACCATCAGCACGTGCAGAGAGGGCTTCGCTGCGAGCAGCGATTCAACCACGCTAACATCATTCAGAATACTAGGCGTCGAAGTATCGCAGACTACGGCTTCGACATTCTTGGCCTGGATGCGGTCAATTACCGCTTGCACGGTGCAACCCGCCGCTGGCGCATCGACCAGATCCGCCTCATGTCCGTGCTTTATCGCGACTCCAGCTGCCGTCGCGAGCCATTTTGGATAGTAGAGAGTTCCACTCTTGGTAACTGCTGGACTACGCTGCTCACGCGAAAAACGAGGATGAAAGGGTGGGTTAAGGAACAGAACACGCATAGTTGGCTATCTCTTCTGCAATTTGTCGGGCACTCAAATACTCCAACACAAACACTACCACGAAGTTTCGATGCCCCCCACTGAAACCGCGCTCCAAAGTCGCCGGAAATCGATTTAAAATCGCTAACCTTCCGTTTCCTGGCAACCCCTACAGTGCATCCGCACCGTGCATACCCTGCTCTCCATCATAACGCGCGCAACCGGAGAGTTGATTAGATATTTCTAGGGTGTTTCCACAGGTCGTTTATTATCTGGATGCGGTGTTGATTTTCCGGCAACTCGGAAGCAAGAGCAATGCGCCGTTGCAGCCCAATCCAGAACATACCCAGAAATACAGACAATACGATAGAAGCGATCACGATCAGCAGTCGAGGGGGGAAAGACCTCTTATCCGGAACTACTGCCGTATCTACGACCTGAACAATCGAGCCTTCCCGAGCCTCGTCAAGTTTAGCGATTTCGAACTCTTTTGCCAGCAGCTCAAAAACAGTCTCGTGATATTTCAACTCGCGATACCGGCGCAAGTACTCCATACCTGCCTCCGTTACGCGGCCCTTTAAAAGGTTGATGTCCGAGCCTGGATCCTGCTCGGATCCTGCCACATGTTCCAATTGTGATTGCAAGGCAGCCAATTCCTGCTTCGCCAATTTGAGTTCGGGGTTGTCTTCAGCCGCGAATGATCGCATGCTCTCGATCTGCACCTGCTTGGCTGCCACCTGCGCGCGCATAATGGCCGCAGATTCGATCAGCACGCGGGCCTGACTGCCAATCTCCACGACGCCGGTGGTTCGTTGCGTCTGCGTCATGGCATTCTCAGCCTTAGTGAGTTCGTTCTGGGCCAGTTCCACTTGCCGCTGGAAGAACAAACGCCGCCGCTGGGCCTCTGTGATAGCCAGGGTCTCAGAAAGCTTCCGAAACTCCTCCACGTAGCCATTGGCTAGTTCCGCGGCCCGTTTCGGGTCGCGGTCTTCGATGGTGAGACGGATCAGTCCATCCTTGTTTCCCGCGGTGGCCGTTGTATGGCGCTCCAATTCCTTTCGGGTATCAACCATTCGTTTCTTGTGATATTCCTGCATCAAACCGAAACGATGGATCATCGCATCTTCAACTGTGCGGCTGGTCAATAAGGAAACATACATGTCAGCCGGATTCTTCAGACCCAGACCGCCGCCGGCCAGCGATGCCAAAGATCCAAGCGACGAATCCAGATTTCCAAGTTGCTCAATTAGGGCCGAACCCAAAGATGAGTTCTGGGCTGGCGGAAGGAGCAAGACCTTCCCTTCATACCGGACGGGCAAGAGGAAAGCGATGATGGTCGAAAGTACCGTTGCTCCCAGAATAAACCAAGCAAGAAAACGCTTGCGTTCCAGGACCAGTATCAGGAAATCCAGCAGCGAAGTCTCGGAATCTTCGGATGAAAATGGTTCTGACACTTCCCGAGTGATTGCTGGTTTAGGTTGGATCTCGGTTTCGATCATTCTCGAAGAGTTACTACTTTCGAATCTCCATGTGTAGGCATTTTATCAGGCTTTCCGGCAATCCTTACATCTTGCGTGTGCCAAGCTTCTCCTTTGATACAGTGAATTGCAGAATCGGCTAAGGCTGGTCTGAGTGATGTGAACGCAAGATCAGGTTCGGCGTCAAGAGAATTTCTACGGCCGCGGTCACATTCCTGGAGATGTTGGGCTGAATTACCGGAAACAGCCAACGCTCATATTGCACCGAGGGAGAGATCGCAACGGTGTTGTGTGTCCAAAACTCGGCCCGCACGCTTCCATCTGCCAGAGTGCCACCATTGGGAACGAACTGCTGGCTTACCTTCTGGTGCCGGAATCCGAATTGCAGTTTGTTTCGCGGCGTGAACCAATATGTTGTCCATGCCTGCTGACCCTGGCCTTGACGCCCAATCCAGCTTCCCATCAGATGTCCCGCATTTTGAAGTCCCGTGATCCATGTTCCATCCCAATAAAATGCGCCATAGTTCACATCAGGAAGGCCGTTCGGCGGGTCTGTATAACCGCCTTCCAACCGAAGATCGAGCTTCGCAATCTTGGGGAGTCTCGGAATGTAAACTCCCGCTAGCCAGGCTGCCAC
>JASIEN010000003.1 GCA_030045935.1 Candidatus Sulfotelmatobacter sp. | reverse complement strand
GATTGTATTTGCGTTATTAAGGACGGAGTTTCCTAAGTGGCAGAGATCATCGTAAGCTGCGCCCACCCACTCGATGCGCAGACCCAGGTTTAAGGTCAAACTCTGCGTTACACGGAAGTCGTCCTGGCCGAAGGCGCCAAAGGCAGGAATGTGATAGTCGTGATTGGCAGCTCCGCCGCCGGCTTCGCCGAGGAATGTGTAACCCGTCAGGAAGTTCTGAAAATCGGTGATGCTCCCTTGTTGCAGCGATCCAGCGGCAAAAAGCGGATTTCCTCCCGGCGAGAAATAGAGCAGCCCATTGTCGAGCACGGGGAGATTGCGGCGAACCGAGGTGCGGTCGATTTCACCACCAAAGCGCAACTGGTGGCGCCCTTTTGTCCAACTCACCGTATCGAGGTAGACGAGGGAATCGGACAATGCCGATTGCAATTGATTGGGGAACGGTCCGATCTGGAAGGTATCGAGCTGGAACCTGTACATATCCGGCGCCCCGCCGACACCGCTGATGCCTAAGTCGGCCGGTGAGGCTCCAGGCACAGCTACATTCTCCAACGCATCGCTGATTATATTTACACCGAAACGAAACTCGTTGATCAGCGAGTTGCTGAAGGTGTGGGTTTCGGCAACGCTGCCGAAGCGGCCCCGCAATGGAACATCGAGCGGGTAGTTCAAGTTAGTGGCATAAGCGGGATAACCCGTCTGTACCTGTAAGTTGTCGGCGCCGAAGGGTTCGTAGGTTTCCGAGTCGGACCAGAAAAACCGCTCAGAGATGCGGTCCTTGCTGTGATTGAAATCGCGGTCCCAGTTAGCAGTGAACTGGTCATCCGTGTAGCGCCCGGGGGTGCTGATCACTAAGGGTCCGTAATTTACGGTAGAGCTGCAGGTGCCGGTGCTGGCATTGTAGGTCTGGGTGACGCCAGGTGTTCCCGGAACCGTTGGAATGAGATAGCCGCCGCCGCCGCCGAAATTGTTCCCCGCCGGTACGTTCAACAAGGCCAGCGCGACAGGATCGATATCTGCTGCAGTGAGCGTCACCGCGGGACAGTTGGCGGTTGGCGGACTGCTGAACGCGGCGGCCAGCGCTGCCGCCGTGCGTGCGCCAGGACCGCCGGGGAGAACCGGAATGGCCGTGTTGATATAGGTTCCGAGCGAATCGCCGCTGCGCTGGCGTGTGCCTTGATAGTTCACATAAAAATAGCCCAACTTTGCCCCGGGTCCCACTGGGCCACCGAAATCGCCCCCGAAGATGTTCTGCTTAAGATCGAACTGCCCGAGGAAATAATCGCCCGCGTCAAGGTCAGTGTTGCGGAAGTACTCCCAAAGATCGCCGTGAAAGCTCGATGTTCCGCCCTTCAGAATGGCATTGATATTGCCACCACCGTTGCGGCCCTGGCTGGCGTCGTAAAGGCTGGTGCTTACCTTGAATTCCTGCACGTCGTCGGGATTCGGCACCGGTGTGTAGGTAAGTTCCCCGAAAGAGTAATCGGAGGCAGAAACACCTTCGATCAGATAGTTGTTGTTGTCTTCGCGTCCGCCGTTGACGTCAATTCGCACATCACCACGGCCGAGCGCGGCGGCGTTGTTCAGGTTGGCGCTGGCGCCCGCGTTCAGGTCGAGCAACTGCTGGAAGTTACGCGTCGCCAGAGGAAGACTGGTGATGGTTTGGTTACCTACGGATTGCCCGGTAGTGGCGTCGCTTGTATTGACTTGCTCCACCTGCGACTGCACTTCAACAACTTCCTTGACTGTGGTGACCTTCATTACTGCGGTCATGCGCGTAGTTTCGGTGATCCGCACTACTACTCCGGGGACCGTAGTGTCCGGAAAACCATGAGCGCTGATTTCGATAGTGTATGTACCGACTGGCAGCAAAGTCGCCGAAAACAGACCGCTAGAATCCGTGGTTGCCTGCCGGAGCAGCTCGCCCGTGGCGTCGTTCTTGATGTTCACTTTGGCGCCGGCGATTACCGCCCCACTCGTATCTTGCACCACGCCACTGATCGCGCCGGTGGCGCCGCCTTGTGCGAACAAAATGCCGGTGACGCAAGCAAAGCAAAGGGCCAACGCCAACAACCGCATGCGAACGGAACTCATGATGTCCTCCGGAATCGCGTCATCTTCACTCGCGCATTGCATGGCGAGAACAGGGAGGATCAATGGCAAGCAAAGACAGAAGCGGTATATATCACGGGAACTCGCCGAAGTTCAAGAATTATAAGGCGTCAATCGCCGCAGAACACGAATGCGAGCGATCGAAATTTCGCGCTTGGTTTTGTGATTAAGGTCACTGACAGCGTGACTGAAAACGTGCACGCAAGGGCCTGAAAAGCGGCTACTCTTCGACAGCCTGCGTAGTAATTTCTGCCGGTTCACCGCCGCCCGCAGCCTGCGCAACCATCAGCCGCCGCGCTTCCACACGGATCTTCGGCAGGTGCAGCCCAAACCATCCTCCGCCCGCCAGACAAGCCACTCCGCCGATTGCGACCGTAAGTGGTGCACCCATGCGGTACGCCGCCGCGCCGCCCAGCAATGCCCCAATGGGCGCGATGCCCATGAACATCATGGAATACACGGCCATAACGCGCCCGCGCAGCGCATCGGGGACCATGACCTGAATCAGCGTGTTCGAGCAAGCCATCTGCAACATCATGCAATAGCCCACAGGCAGAAGAAGAAACACTGATAGCCAGAACTCGTGCGACATCGAGAACACAACCAGGCTCGCCCCAAACCCGGCGCAGCACCATGCCACCCAACGGCCCAAACCCTTTACGCCTTCGCGAAATGCCAGGGTCAGCGCGCCGAGGAGCGCGCCTACGCCTGTCGCGCCCATCAGAATGCCCAGGCCCCTTGCGCCGCCATGCAGAATCTGATCAGCGAAGATGGGCATCAGCACGACGTATGGCATCCCCACCAGACTCACCAGGCCCAACAGGAGCAGGAGAGCACGAATCGGCCCGGTTTGATTTACAAAGCGGAAGCCTTCCATCATGTGCTCAAACGGCGAAGCCGTGGAAGCGCGCGGCGGACTCTGCACCCGCATCATCAGCAGCCCGATGATCACCGCGAAAAAGCTCACACCGTTGGCAAAGAAGCACCAGCCCTCGCCGATCTTGGCCACGAGAATTCCGGCGATCGCGGGTCCAATCACGCGTGCGCCGTTAAACATGGAAGAGTTCAGCGCGATCGCGTTCATCAAATCTTCTTTGCCGACCATGTCCACAAGAAATGACTGCCGGCCGGGAATGTCGAAAGCATTTACCACACCCAATAATGCCGCGAGAAGAAAGACGTGCCACACCTGCACTCTGTGGGACAAGGTGAGTACCGCCAGAATAAATGCGAGCAGCATCGACGCGGCTTGCGTGGCGATCACAACGCGATGGCGGTTCGTACGATCGGCCACGATTCCGCCCAACGGGGCAAATAGAAACACCGGAATCTGCCCGGCGAATCCAACCGATCCAAGCAGCAATGCCGAGCCCGTCAGCCGGTAGACCAGCCACGACTGGGCCACGTTTTGCATCCAGGTG
>JASIEN010000435.1 GCA_030045935.1 Candidatus Sulfotelmatobacter sp. | reverse complement strand
TGGTCGAGATTGCGCTCACTTCGAACGATTTGATTCTCGGGGTCAGTGGAGACGACCATCCGCTCCCCATTTATATGAAGTATGGAGTTCCGGTGGCGCTGGCGACCGATGATGAGGGCGTTTCGCGTTCGGACATGACGCAAGAGTATCTGCGCGCGGTCGAGAGCTATCGACTGTCTTATCTCGATCTGAAACGCATGGCGCGGCAGAGCCTGGAGCACAGCTTTCTCCCCGGAAGCAGCTTGTGGGCCGATACAAAGCTGGTCTTTCGCATGACGACAGCGTGCGCAGGCGACACAGCGGGATCAGGAAAATTGTCTGCGTCGTGCGAGCAATTCTTGGATGGGAACGAACGCGCACGAATGCAGTGGAAGCTCGAAGGCGAGTTCGCGAGGTTTGAGAAGAAATACTAGAATCCATCAAACCATCGAGAGTCGGCTTTGAAAGGGCGCAGCTCCCGGCGGCGCTCGCTGCTCTTAAAAAATGCCGGCATTAGCCCTCAGGCGAAAACGAGTCTTATTACTGAGATGGTCTAAAAGTGTTCTAGAGAGTTCCTGCCACTTGGCTGGCCCATGGGCAAGATGCCAGTCAGAATAACCAGCTATGCAATGAAGGCCATTTTCGCAATCAACCCGGCGAGCATTGCGAGAGATCCCAACAGCGCATTGTATTCGCGATGTTTGAGATAAAGATCCAGCGAAAACCCGGGGACGACCTCGGTGGAATTGTGTGTACCTCGTGTGCGGGGAAGTATTCTGGGGACAGCCTTCTCATACTGCGCAAAATCCGGAAATTTGTTGCGCAGGAAAACTTCTTCATCGTGAATCACAGGAAGATAGATTGCCACGAACATGGCGATCAGCGCCGCCGCAATCCACCAGCTGCGTGCGGCAATGGCAAACCCCAGTCCAATCAAAAGCGAACCGAGATACAGGGGATTACGTGTGTAAGCGTAGGGCCCAGAAGTCGTGAGCGATTCATTTTTTCTTACATGCCCGGAAGCCAGCGCTCGAACCAGCAGACCTGGAATAATGCCGGACAGGCCAAGAACAATCGACCGCCCCGACGGGCGCGCCAGCCAGAAATAGAAAACAGCAAAAGCGAAACCTGACGGTACGCGAATCCGGCGCGCAACCTTTGACCATTGAGTCATGCGCTTGCCGGACCGCTTACTTCCCCCGTCCGTTCAGATATTTGTCCAGAGAAATCTCAAAGTACATCAACTCGTTGCCTTTCGCGTCATTCACCCCAGTTACAGAAATGGTTGCGCCCTTGAGCGGGTCGGGGATGCCTTCGAAGTCGAAAAAGAGAAATCCGGACTGCGTGCCGTGCGGCTCGACAGCTTTGGCCGCGAATTGCGACGACTCAATTTCATCCCTCTGCTTGGGATTTATTGTGCCTTTTACCTTGGTATTCGGAAATGGAAAAGGGAGTGTCTGATTTTCCTTTTCATGCGGGTTCGTCAGCCGGCGGTAGATGTCTTCGGTACTGATCGGCGTGAGGCGGGAATCGTTGGCGGTTGTGAACGTCACCTGCATGTTGGCGATGGAAATAGGTTGGTCGCCATCGTTCGTAACGATGAAGAAAACCGGAAGCAGGCCATGCTCCGGAAAATCTATAGTAAAGACTTTGGCTTTTTCCCGGGTGTCATAGGGATCGACGGCGATGGTGGCCTTATCGTCCGGATGCTCGTCATGAGCAGGATAAGTCTTTGCCGGCCGGGCTACAGGCTTGACGAAATCTTTGGCCGCCACTCCGACCGCGGCCGCCAGAATGCTGCACGCAACGAGAAAGGAACACGAGGTCCATTTCTTCAACAGATTCATGGTTTCGATTATATGGTGGCGCGGGGTATTTCCCTTTACGAGATCTCATTCGAGGTTGGGCGGCGCCGATGTAGCGAGCTGGACCATTCGATGGGGGATTGAATTTGTTTAGAATAGCTCGACTTGATCTCGCCTCTTTACAGCTTCCTCTACAGTGTGGCCCTCGGATTGGGTCTGCTGGCGAGCCTGCCATATTGGTTCCTCCAGATGGCGCGGCATGGGAAGTACAGCAAAGGATTGGCGGAGAGGCTCGGGCGCGTGCCAAAGCGGCTTCGATTGCCTATCGTTGATGACCAGGTCATTTGGGTTCACGCTGTTTCCGTGGGCGAGGTGCTGGCGGTGTCGGGTTTAGTTTCAGAGCTTCAGCGCCGGCGCCCACACCATAAGATCTTCATTTCCACTACAACTGACACGGGCCAGATCCTCGCGCGAAAGCGCTTTGGTGAAGAACGCGTTTTTCATTTTCCCATGGATTTTGCTTTTGCCATCCGCCCGTGGATGAAGGCTCTTCACCCCAAAATGGTCGTCATCGCCGAAACCGAACTCTGGCCGAATTTTCTGCGTATTGCACACCAAAGCGGTGCGCAAGTTGTAGTGGTGAATGCGCGGATTTCAGATCGATCATGGCCGCGATATCGCCGGTTCCGGCATGTCATGAAAAAACTACTGGGGCATGTCAATCTTTTTCTCGCGCAGACTGAAACTGACGCGGCACGTCTTGAAGATATCGGTGTCGCTTCCGATCGGATACGCATCACTGGAAATTTGAAATTTGATATTTCTGTGCCCGCAATGACGCAGATCGTCACAGATTTGCGGCAAGCTCTTGCCCGCGATGCGGCTGGCCCTGTGCTGGTTTGTGGCAGCACGGTCGAGGGGGAAGAAGAGTTGTTGCTGATGGCGTTCGAAAGCATCCTGGCCGAGCATCCACGGGCGGTGATGATCCTGGCGCCACGGCACCCGGAACGCTTTTCTGCCGTCGCGGCTTTGCTCGAGAAGAGGTCGACTCCCTCTTTCAAGCGATCAGCTTGGCATGATCAAAGTCTCAGTGGCGCCATACTCCTGCTGGATACAATCGGAGAATTGGCTGCCATTTACGCGCTTGCTGACGTGGCTTTTGTAGGAGGGAGCCTGGTTCCTAGCGGCGGCCACAACATCATCGAGCCGGCGCAGCTTGGAGTGGCAGTTGTTGTCGGAAAGCATACGGAAAACTTCCGCGATATTGTCGAACTGTTTCAGCGTAACCGCGCGGTACGGGTTGCGACTTCCGCAGAATTGTCACACGTGTTGATCGATCTGCTCGCTAACGCCGCTGAACGTAAAGCTTTGGGGCAACGTGCCGCTGAAACCTTGCGTTCCCAGGCAGGCGCGACATTTCGAACTGCGGATGCGCTCGGGCAGTTGCTGATGCAACCATGACCATGATGCCCCTGTCGACTTTATACGGTGGCGCCGTGGCGGCGCGAAATGTCCTCTATGACCGCCATTGGCTTCGTTCACAGAAATTGCAAGCGCCGGTCATCAGCATCGGAAATCTTACGATAGGCGGATCGGGAAAAACTCCGTTTGTAATTTTGTTAGGGCAGTTGTTGGCAGCGCGGGGGATCACGTTTGATGTGCTTTCTCGAGGCTACGGACGACGCACGCGTGGCGTCCTGGCCGTCGATCCCAACGGTTCTTCGCAAGACTATGGAGACGAACCGTTGTTGATCGCAAGACGTTTGAATGTGCCGGTCGTTGTCGGGGAAGATCGATATGAGGCGGGGAAGCTGGCAGAGTCGCGTTTCGGATCACAGATGCATTTGCTTGATGACGGCTTTCAACACCGTGCGCTGGCTCGAGATTTTGATATCGTCCTGGTTACCTCTGATGATGCCCGTGATCGTCTGTTGCCTGCAGGTAGATTGCGTGAACCGCTCAGATCACTGCGCCGCGCCGATGCAGTCGTGCTGATCAGCGGGGCGAAGTCTGAGTCATTTCCGTTAAATGGGAAGTTGG
>JASIEN010000434.1 GCA_030045935.1 Candidatus Sulfotelmatobacter sp. | reverse complement strand
TGGGTCAGAAGTTCGTAGCTTGCCGAACCTTTGGGGCAGAGGCGACCGCGGGACAAGGGTGATTCGGGATCGCCTTCAATCGAAATCAACCTGCCATTCTTGTGAAACACGAGCTGGCCACAGCCGACAGCACAGTAAGGGCAGACAGAACGGGCAACCTCGGCGCCATGATTCTTGGGAAGCATGGCGCGAGTCTCGGCGCTCATGGCCTCCGCACCTGTACCATCTCCGCCGTATACAATCTGACGAACCAGCGGCCAGCGTAGCGCCAACTCTTTGATCATAGGGTCAGTTTAGCAATGTAGATGCGACTCAAGCCTGTACACTTTTCGCAGAGAATACCGCGTACCGTCGCCGTTGTCGAGTGGCGGGCTTGACAGTCTCCCGCGTCAGGACTATATGTAGCGCGTCGCGCGATAAGAGATTGGTGGGCTGAAGTCAAGGGACGGAGAAAATCATGGCGGAACGGCGTCTTCCAAATCGGTGGGGAATTGCAGTCGCCGCAGTCATCATGCAGATTTGCCTCGGGGCCGTTTACGCCTGGAGTGTGTTCGTCAAGCCGCTGGTATCGCTTGAGCATTGGACGCTTACACAGGTTTCGCTCTCCTTCACCATCAACGTCTTTTTCATCGGTGTAGGAACGGTGATCGGCGGGATGTGGATGACTACCGCGGGCCCGAGAAAAGTCGCTACTGCTGGCGGAATTATCTACGGTCTGGGCTATATCCTTTCTTCTTACGCGGCGGCCCATCAATCGCTCTATTTGCTCTATCTCTCTTATGGAGTACTGGCCGGCACCGGCGGAGGCATGGGCTACATCTGCCCGGTGGCCACAGTGGCGAAATGGTTCCCGGACTTGCGAGGGGTGATGACTGGTCTGGCAGTAACCGGCTACGGTGCGGGAGCTTTATTGATGGGGCCAATTGCCGCCCGGCAAATTGTATCGATAGGTGTGCCTACGACCTTTCTTATTTTTGGAATTGTGTACTTCATCGGAGTGGTTGTGACAGCGCAGTTCTACGCAAACCCGCCTCAAGGTTGGAAACCTGAAGGCTGGGTTCCCAAGACTGCCGTTGCCAAAGCCGCTGGAACGTACGAATACACCGTCAAGGAAGCGATGGGAACGTGGCAGGTCTGGGCTCTGTGGCTGATGCTCTTTCTCAACGTCTCGGCGGGCATCATGATCATCAGCCAAGCCTCGCCCATTGCGCAGCAGCAAGTGCACATGACCGCGATCGACGCCGGCAAAATGGTGGGCCTGCTCGGAATCTTCAACGCTGCAGGGCGTTTCCTGTGGGCGTCGGTTTCGGATTATTTTGGGCGTGCTCGGGTTTATTTCGTGCTGTATCTGATTCAGGCGGCAATTTTCTTCTTTCTGCCGCGAATCGATACCCAAACCGCACTATTTGCCGCGTTTGCCTTGATTTATCTGTGCTACGGCGGCGGCTTCGGGACGATGCCTTCGTTCACCGCCGATTATTTCGGCGCCAGGTTCATGGGTGGAATCTACGGATGGATTCTGCTGGCCTGGGGCGTGGGAGGCGTTGTTTCGCCCATCATGATCGCGCGTATTCGCCAGGCGACCGGAAACTATTCCACAGCGATTCACATTATTGCGGTGGTGATGGTTGTGTCGTTGATCTTGCCCCTGCTGGTGAGGCCTCCCAAGGGCAAAGCCGCCGGACAAGTGCAATCCGTTGCCCGGGCTTCGTGAGTAGATTGCCGTTGCCGATTTCAAAACGGTTAGCTGACGTTGGGTGCGGGCTGGTTGCAATCGAAATGATAGCGGTAGCGGTTCCGGCACTTCGGATTAAACTGAGCGCCGCAATGAACACATCGGAAC
The DNA here is from genome assembly GCA_030045935.1 of Candidatus Sulfotelmatobacter sp. Taxonomy (GTDB): domain Bacteria; phylum Acidobacteriota; class Terriglobia; order Terriglobales; family Acidobacteriaceae; genus Sulfotelmatobacter. Next base: position 1,795 of record JASIEN010000434.1, on the reverse strand, counting down.
CGGCGGCGCATGTATTCCCAGATGCTCAGGTCTGATTGACGGGCGCCGACCAGCACTCCGTTGGCATCGCGGCCCAGCTTCAGACTGCGATAAGCCGAAAGGTAGTCAGTTTGTAGTGTTGGCATCGGCTCTCCTCTCCTACTAATTCAGATCTCACCACAGGCGATAGGTGCACGTTTGTCAGCTCTACCTGGCCGATCGTAGTTTTTTCTCGATTCTAAATCCTAGTTCTCCGAGCACTTTTACCGCGCCGGTCTTCCCACCCTCGAAGTCGCTCGAGCGGAGCTGTTTCCCCGTGGCGAACTCGTAAGCTGCGCCCAGGATGGCTTTCGGTGGATAACGGCGGCCGTCTTGAACCAACTCGTAAGTGGTTGTGGGAGCGAAACCATGCTGGGAGAAGAACTGTTCTGGACCCAGCCGGTCGTATTCATGTATTGCACGTAACACCTCACCACGGGTCACGCGACGCCATTGCACCATGTGTTTTTCCTCCTAGGTTTTTTTCGCCGACATCACCGCGACGGCAGCAGGTGCGGTCAGTTTGCTTAGAACGAAGAAGTACTCAAGCAGAGAGGAACCGCTTGACTAGAATCAAAGTGTCGTCGGGGTTCTCTTCCGGAAAGAAGTGACCGCCCTTCATTGATTGTCCGTGGGCTTGTGGAGCCCACTGCCGCCAAATGCCAAGCGGACCGCCGTCTTTGGCATAGAAGGTGTCGAGTGGACCGCCCTCGGCCCATAGATGCAGCATCGGGCATTCGATTTTTGTTGAAGCTTCTTTGTCTACGCGGTCGTGTTCGACATCGATCGTTGCGGCGGCCCGATATTCCTCGCAGATTCCGTGAACGCGGGCTCGATCGCGATACGTGGAAACATATTCCTCGAGGATCTCCGGGCCGAAAGAACCTTGTCCGAAGGGGTTATGGAAGACTGCTTCAGGGGCTCCGAGCAGATAGCTCTCAGGGAGCGGGTCCTTTTGTGACAGCAAAATCCAGGGCCAGTAGGTCTGAGCGAAGCGGGCATCGGAGCGGTTCCACGCTTCAAAGATCGGAATCACGTCGAAGACAGCGAGACGCTCGATATTGTTCGGATGATCCAAGGCCATGCGGTAGCTGACGCGCCCTCCGCGATCGTGACCGATCAGCGTGAAATTCGGGAAACCAAGTTTGATCATCACGTCCACCAACTCCCGGGCCATAGCGCGCTTTGAATAAGGAAAATGGTCGTCGGTAGAGGCAGGTATTCCGCTGCGGCCGTAAGCTCGCAGGTCGGCGCAGATCACGGTATGAGTGTCGGCAAGCTTCGGCGCCAGGAATCGCCACATCAAGCTTGTGCGCGGGAATCCGTGTATCAGCAGAATCGCCGGACCCTTGCCATAGCGCCGCACGAAAATTGTGTTTCCTGACAGCTCAAGAAGAGAACTCTCGAAAGTAACCTGACCGGCCATATTCCCTCCGTCGTCAGTTGTGGTCTGTGCTCGCGCCGGTTGGGCAAAAGCATTCTCCAGCAACGCACCGAAAGATGCAGCGGTGAGCCCCCCAAGAAAACTTCGCCGCTCCATTGATTCCTCCATGTCCTAAATTCCTTTGATCTCTCCGCCGTCCATCCGCACCGCAGCACCAGTCATCCATTTCGCGGCGGGAGAGACGAGAAAACTCATCAGATCGGCAATCTCTTCCGGCTTCCCGAAGCGAGTGATACCAACCTGCTCGGGAAATCGCTTGATGGCTTCTTCCACAGTGAGATTGTGGGCCGGCGCCCACTTTTCGAAGAATGCCTGCCGTCGCCCCGTCATAAC
>JASIEN010000040.1 GCA_030045935.1 Candidatus Sulfotelmatobacter sp. | reverse complement strand
GAGATTTCGTGCGCCATCACGCCTGCCAGTTCGGCTTCTTCATCGGCGGCCAGAATCAGCCCTGAGTTCACGTAGAAGAAACCGCCGGGCAACGCCATGGCGTTCACCACATCGGAATCGATCACTTTGATAGTGAACGGCACCTGCGCGTCGGAATTGCGCACCAGATTCTGCCCAATCCGGTTCACGTATTCGGTGACGACCGGATCGGTAACCATTTTCACCTGCGACTCAATCTGCTGCGAGTAGGAGCGGCCCATGGCAACCTGCCGCTCGACGGTATACCAGTTACCCACTCCACGGGCGCAACCGACGTTGCGGTTGCCCACCGCATCCACGTCGTTGATTCCGCCGTCATGTTTGATCTGGTCGTCGTCTTTGGTGGGTAGCGCCGCTGGAGGTTGCTTCGGTGCATTTTGTACATCGGCCGCTTTGGGCTGTCCGGCATCCGGATCCGAGGTGGGCGCTTGGGCGCTTGGATCTTGCTGCACCGGAGGCTGAGTTTGATTCTGGGGTTGGGTCGTCGGAGTCTGGCTCGGATTCTGGGTCTGACTCTGGGCCCACAGCCCCGGAGCCGCGCTGAACGCCGCCATTGCCGCTGTAATCGCCAGCCATCGTAATTTCATGGGAAACTCCTTGCGGCCAGATACTTCCTGCTTACCATTATACGCCCCTAGGGAAGCCCCACGGGGTTCCTGTCGGTTAGACGCTTTTCGCTGGAAGCGGGTTATCTGTAAAAAGGGCAAGATTGGGGGAAATCGAGGATTGGTTTTCAGGGAGGACTCCAACGCTTGTCTCAACATTTTCAGCGATTTCCGGCAATGGCGTTTAGCAGTTGAACAAAAAACGTCTTCTTTCGTGGCTATGCAGGTTTTGCGTATGTAAGGCAGCAGGAGCCACTATCCATTTGCCTTGATCAATTGCTCCGCATGCTTGCGCGAGGTTTCGGTTAACTTCGCGCCACTTAACATGCGGGCGATTTCTTCGGTGCGCTCTTCACCAGCGACCGGGCAGATGATAGTGCGGGCACGGCCGGCTGAAACTTTCTTCTCGATAACATAGTGGTGATCGGCAAAGGCGGCGATCTGCGGCAGATGTGTGACGCACAGCACCTGGTTTGCACGCGCGAGCGTTTTTAGTTTCTTGCCAACAGCTTCTGCGGCCCTGCCGCCAATGCCGGTGTCGATTTCGTCGAAGACCAGAGTTCGCGGCACAGCGCCGGACTGCGCGCCCCACCCGGAGTCTGCCCTGAGAGGAGCCGAAGCGCGTTTTTTGCGAGGGGTGGGATCGCCCGACAACAGTGCCCGCTCCACACGGTCTGCCCCTAATTCTGCACTCACTTTGAGCGCCAGCATGACTCGCGACAATTCTCCACCAGAGGCGATTTGCTCCAGCGGCCGCATGGGCTCGCCGGGATTGGTCGCCACCATGTAGAGCACCTGGTCGGTTCCGCTGGCAGACCAGTTACCTTCCTCTTCGCCGCTTGTGAGCTCAATCTGGAAATGCGACTTCATGGCCAGATCGTTGATTTCTGATTCGACCAGCTTTTCCAGCTTTTCGGCCGCATCGCGCCGTTTTTTCGATAGCGCCCGAGCCGCCCGCAGGTATTCGTCAGCGGCTTTGCTCAAATCGGCGCGGAGCTGGCGCAGAATCTCATCTTTGTTTTCCACTTCGGAAAGTTTGCGGTGTACATCTTCACCGAAAGCAATGACCTCGTCCAACGTTGGGCCATATTTGCGTTTGAGCCGGTCGAGCAAGGCGAGGCGGTCTTCGACTTCGGCCAGATGCTCTGGCGAAGATTGAATCCCGCCTGCATAGTCGCGAACGGTTGCGCCGACATCCTGAATGCTGATGCGAGCGCTTTCGAGGGCGCCCAGCGCCTCTTGAAACTTGGGTTCGTATCTGGCCAGTTCTTCGATTTGTTTTTGCGCGGCGCGCAGCGAGGCCGAAGTTGAGGCGTCGCCTTCATAAAGGAGATCGAAGGCGTGCATGGCTGCGTTGTAGATTTTCTCGGCGTTGGAGAGCACGCGCTTCTCGGTTTCCAGCCGCTCGTCTTCGCCGGACCGAAGCTTGGCTTCATCAATCTCGCGCTTCTGGAATGTCCACAGATCGACCAGACGAAGGCGGTCCTGTTCGCCCTGCTCTAACTCAATGATGCGCTCGCGGATGGACTTCCATTTCTGGAAAGCTGCGTTGACCTCTTGAAGTTGATTTCCGGCAAAGCCATCGAGCAACGCGAGTCGGGCTGCCGCGTCGAATGACATCAGCGACTCATTCTGCGCATGGATGGTCGCGAGATGGGGCGCAAGCTGGCGCAGCACTGCGACCGTGGCAGACTGGTTGTTAACGAACACGCGGCCTTTGCCCGTGCCCGAAATCTCGCGTCGCAAAATCAGGGAACCGTCGTCGGATTCGTCGAGGCCATTATTCTCAAGCAGCTTCTGAATCGCTTCACCGGCGACGCCGTCAGATTCGAATACCGCCGAGACCACGGCTCGCTCGGCTCCCGAACGAATAATGTCGCTGGTGGCCTTGTCGCCGAGGAGCAGGGCAAGGGCGTCGATTATGATGGATTTCCCAGCCCCGGTTTCGCCGGTCAGCAGGTTCAGGCCAGGGGCAAGCTCGACGGCCGCATTGTCGACGACTGCGTAGTTCTCCAGGCGCAATTCAACCAGCACAGATCCTCGAATGTGATGGAGTTGAGCGCAGGATAGCATGAAGAGAGGCCGGTGAATCAGTTTCTATTTTGATGATCGCTTTGGCTGCGAACAAAAAAGCCACGGCTTTCAGCCCGTGGCTTCGAAATCACCAATGGATGGAAGCTAAC
>JASIEN010000433.1 GCA_030045935.1 Candidatus Sulfotelmatobacter sp. | reverse complement strand
TGACGGCCTCACTGTATCCGGAGGCCGCGGTTTCAAAGGCCTCTTCGAGCGCCATCGTGTATGCCCCGGGGGCATCTTTCTTGCGCCCGAAGGCGCACAGGCGGCATGCGGCAATGCAAACGTTGGTGGGATTAATGTGGCGATTAACATTGAAATACGTTTTGTCGCCGTGCATGCGCTCGCGCACGTAATTCGCCATCCAGCCGACGGCGAGAATATCGCCCGTGCGGTAAAGAACGACGGCATCGTCTTCGTTCAGGCGCTCGCCGGCCAGGACTTTCGCGCAAATCGGCTCGAGGCGATGGTCGTCGGTTTGGAAGGGATGGTTGCCAAGCATCACATTGATGATAGCGCAGCGATGAGAGTTAGTCACAGAGCCGTCAATGCGCCGCAGTAATCCTGTCGTGTATTTTGTCGTATTCCGATGGCGAGGTGATACGGCGGCTTACGAGGTCATGCGTCTTGTCGAACGGACGTCCGGCGATGGTGCGGTCCGCTTCGCGATCGGTAATCCCAGGCAGCCGCATCAGGTTTTCACGCGAGGCATTGTTGATGTTCATAGTGCCATCTTTGCTCATGCCCTCTTTGACGCCGTCGACCACAGCTTCGTGTCTTGCCGCATCGTCTGAGTCGCTTCGGTTGTGCGGCGGCGAATTTCATCGGCATAATTGCCGTTCGTGCATGCAATAAGGCAGTGAACAGCGTCAAAACTAGGGCGAAGTCCAAAGCGCGGGCGCTGAAATCTCAGATGCCACTCGCCGTCTGCGCGGTTGGTGAACGCCGGAATTACATACTCAACTTCATCCTGGCAAGTGGGCGCGCAAAAGCGCTCGTCGGATTGTGAGAGTTTACAGCGAGGACTTTGTGGTAGTAGTCCATGGCCTTCGATTCATCGCCCGACTTTTCGTAGGACTCGGCCAGAAGAACCAGAACCATGGGATCGCGCTGGTCTGCTTTTTCCAGGCTGCTGATCGCGGTCTGGTATTCTCCGCCGTAGAACGCGACATATCCGGCCAGGTAAGGGAAGAAACGCTCCTGATCGGGATTCTTAGCCTTGTCGAGCGCAAGCCGGGCAGCGGCGACATGCTTCAGGGCTTCGTTGGCATTCCCGGCACGAGCCGCGATGCGAGCCTGGGCGCTCTCCCAGCGGAATAGCCAAAGATTCTCATCTTCTTCGGTTAGCCCCGCTTTTTTCTGCGCTGTTTGGTACCCGGACTGGTACCACTTGTAAGCGTTCGTTGTGTTACCCGATTCCAAATAGATTCGCGCAAGTTCGTTTGCAATCTCGCCTGCGCCGATGAAATCGTTGGCCGAGAGGCGCCCGTCGAAGAGCTGCTGCTCATACTTCGCAGCCGCGGCGGCATTCTTCTCAAAGGCGTATGACATCGCCATGGCGCGCAGCGCCTGCTGTTTAGACTCGGGCGGGGCAAGCTCAATCGCCTTGCTGAATTGTTCGCGCGCCTCGGTGTAGTTGCCCTTCAAATCGAGCGCGATGCCGGAGTCGAGGTGCGCCTCATACAGGTTGGGAGACATCTCGAGCGCCTGGCGATAAAGGCCAAGGGCCTCATCCTGCTTGCCTTCGCTGTTCAGCTTTTCACCCTGTTTCACCAGATCTGAGGCGGAGGGGGCAGGCGCTTGTTGCGTACAGGCCGCGCAGGCAAGAAACAAAATAAGAAATTTGCCAAGCAATGGGATCTCCTGAAAACGAAATTGTACTCGCTGACGGAAGGCAGCAGTACAAGAACGTCGCGATATCCATCTTCGTTCCCTATAAAATAGCTGCCAGTCTTCAAACTCCAATGCATAAAAGAAAGGCCACCGACCAGGTCAGAATCCGCGCAGCCAAGCGAGAGGATATTGAAGACATCTCGGGTTTGGTGAATGACGCTTTTCGTCCCGAGCGCTTCTTTACCGACGGCGACCGCACCAGCCCGCAAAAGATCGCAGCCCTGTTCGAAAAAGGCAAATTTGTGTTAGCTGAAGATGCGGGCACGATCATTGGTTGCGTTTACATTGAGCTTCGCGGCGAGCGCGGTTATTTTGGGCTGCTCGCGGTTGATCCTCAGCGGCAACGGGATGGTTTGGGATCACGATTGATCGAATTGGCGGAAAACGATTGCCGAGCAGCCGGCTGCCGCGTCATGGACCTAACGACGGTGAATCTGCGAACTGAGCTGCACGGATATTACAAAAAGCGCGGATATGTGGAAGATGGCACCCTGCCATTCCCAAAGGACCAGCACCCCCCGAAGGTCCCATGCCATCTGGTCAAGATGACGAAGTCGTTGGTCGCGCAATAGTGTAGTGGGATGAAGAGTATTGCGGCGTCCTTACGAAGTCCCGCGTTCTCTGGTAGACCCTCGGCTTTTAGCCGAGGCGGCGAAGCCGCGGGGGCGAGAGCCCGCCCTGAGCAAGCGAGCGTAGCGAGCGCCCCGAACGGGAATCTCGCGTGGAGGGCCACGGTGAGGGTCCGCGCGAGATGCTTCGCTCCGCCTGAAAGACGGCTGCGCTCAGGATGACGCATTCACTGAAAAAGCAGATCAGTGCTGGTTAAACAGTTCACTCCGATCTACCCGCTCGCCCTTGAAAACCACCGTCGAAATTCGCTCTGTTGCCGTGATGTCCTCGAGTGGATTGCCATCGACTATCAACAAATCAGCATCGTTGCCCACATGCACTGAACCGGTGCGATTATCAATGCGCAACAAGCGAGCCGCGTTGAATGTTGCCGCCTGCAAGGCCACTGCCGGCGGAATCCCTGCCTGCACCCAAAGCTGAACCTCGTGCTGCACGGTCGGCCCGTGAATCACGAGCATGTTTCCTGCATCGCTGCCGCTAACGAGCGACACTTTATGCTCATAAGCACGTTTTAGATTGTCCGTG
>JASIEN010000039.1 GCA_030045935.1 Candidatus Sulfotelmatobacter sp. | reverse complement strand
AGATGTAAGCTGCAAGCAGGGAGGCGCACGCCGCCCGGCCGAAAGGCCCTCTGCCACGAATAACAGGTCTGAGACCACGGCAACGGCGGTGGGATCGCCTCCTGCGCCCGCGCCCAGAAAAGCCATGTCACCGCCGTACTCGCCGGAGGTCAGAACCAGATTCAAATTCCGCTGCACGTGCCCGGACGGGGAAGATGCCGGAACCAGACTAGGGCCGACATCGGCGTAAACAGTCTCGCCTTTCAAGTCGGCCCGCGAAATCTGACGGATGGTGCAGCCCAACTCTGCGGCATAATCGAAATCGACGGCATCGACGGTACGGATTGTGCGAGCGCGAATGTCATTTGGCGAAACTCGCGCGTGCAGGCCAGCTAGAGCGAGGATAGCGAGTTTCGCGCGGGCGTCGCCGCCATCGAGGTCTTCGCTGGCATCCGCTTCCGCGTAGCCCAGCGCCTGCGCCTCTTCGAGAGCCTGGCTGAATGGAATCCGCGCGCTTTCGATACGGCTGAGGATGTAATTGCACGTGCCATTCAAGATTCCGGCGATGGCATGCAGCCGATCGCCGTTCAGCCCAGTTCGCAGCGCGGGCAAAACGGGAACACCGCCCGCGACCGAAGCCCCGAACTCCAGCCGGCAGTTGTTGGCGGCAGCCAGCGCAAGCAAATCGGGTCCGTGGCGCGCAATGAGCTGCTTGTTAGCCGTGACCACAGATTTGCCGGCTTCCAAGGCCCTTCGAACGAGTTCCTCCGCAGGAATCAGCCCGCCAATCAACTCAATCACGATGTCAGCGTTGGAGTTGAGGACCGTGCGGAAGTCATCCGTCCAGACCACATCGGCCGGGACCCACGGCTGCTTCTTGCGTTCGAAATTGCGATTGCAGATGTGCGTCAGGCGGAGCAGGCCATCGGTACGGTCGCACAAGATTTTGGCGACTGGCCGGCCGACTGTTCCAAAACCAACTAGGGCAACGCGGCACGAACTCGCGCGCTGGCCCGATCCAATCGCCGCATCCGAGGCGGGTTGTGGTGAAATCCTGGACAAAGCGTGCTCGTGAAATCGAAGCTTATTTTTATCACAGGAAGCGTACGCAAGCCGCCACACCATCAGCTTGCAGGTCGCGGACGCTGCTCTGAGCGGTGACGAAATGAGCTCAGGCGGCTTGGCCGGGCAGAGGCGGCATCAAAGTTGGTAAGATTGATGCCGATTCATTTTGACATCACATTTTTTCCGCCGGGCGATTCACAAACGCAGCAATGATATCGAGCCTTTCGAGGCGGAGCTTTTGCTTCGCTATCGCGCCCGGTTGTGCAAGGAGAGAGGATGATTGGAAAGTTCGGGGCGAGTGCACTAAAACTGGCAGGGTTCATTTTACTATTGACTTTTGTGCTGTTTGCGCAGAGTGCCGCCCCATCAGGGACCGGCCAGGCCCCGGCACAGACACAACCAGCCAATACCCCCTCGACGCCGCAGGCGTCGGGCGCGCAGCAGCCTTCCGCGGGGCAAGAGCCGGCTGAAGAGGAAGAGTCGACTTCGCGGCGCAAGGCCGCGCACAACTACAAAAAGTGGGAGTTCAATGTCGCAGCTGGAGTCAACACAACCAGCGGTAAAACCAAGAATTTTGTCCGCGGCGGAGCTTTTACAGCCATGGCCGGCGCGGCCGCCAACGCGAACCGCTACCTCGGGTTGCGCCTTGATTTCACGTATGCCAACCTTCCGCTTCGTGCCAACGCCCTGGAATTGGCGCAGGCGACGGGGGCCACAAACTATGCTCTCTCAGGGACTCTTGATCCCATCATCAACGTTCCTGTAACCAAGGACTGGGGCATGTATTTCGTTTTTGGTCCATCCTTTATTCATCGCCACGGTTCGCTCGATAACGACACCACCCCTCCCGGCTCACCATGCACTGCGTTCTGGCGGTGGTACACCGGCTGCTTAAACGCCAGCGTTCCGCTCAACGGCAACTTTGTGAACCCAACCCAGAATGAATGGGGATACAACGTCGGTGCGGGCATATCGCGCAAGGTGCCCAGCGGAGTTGAAGTCTACCTGGAATACCGGCTTATGCACGGATCGAACAGCGGCGTTACCACCGATTTTCGCCCCATCACTATTGGGTTCCGGTTTTAGCAGTAGAACCGGGCTCAAATTTATTCCGGTTTTTTCTATAGCTCCACAGACTCTGAGTAAGCTGTTGTAGCTGCACGAAAGACGCGGCAGAAACAGATTCCGAGATTGCGGGGTCGGAGTTCGCATCAGCAACCGCCGCTTCAACGATGTGATGAGCGGGCGCAAGGGAGCAGGCGGGATCTGTGGCCGCGGCATTGCCTGTAAGCAGCAAGGCCTGGCAGCGGCAGCCGCCAAAATCCTGCGAGCGCTGGTCGCAGCTGCGGCAGGGCTCCGGCATCCACTCCTCTCCGCGAAACCTCTGGAATGAGGAAGACTCCTGCCAAATGTATTCCAGAGAACAATCGCGAACATTTTCGAACGTGAGGCCAGGAATGACTTCGGCTGCGTGGCAGGGAAGAACTTTGCCCGCAGGATTGATGAGCATGAGCCTGCGTCCCCAGCCGCCCATGCAAGCCTTGGGAAAACGCGCGTAGTAATCGGGCACGACCGAATCGATGCGGATGCGGCCGGCCAGTCGTTTTTCGGCAGCGGCGACCACTTCAACAGCTTTATCAAGTTGCGCCCTTGTCGGCAGGAGTGCAGATCGATTCTTCAACGCCCAGCCGTAGTATTGCGTGTGAGCGATTTCCATGCGCTCGGGCGCGAGTTGTTCGATAAAGGAAATCATTTCGTCAAGATGGTCGATGTTCTGGCGATGTACGACAAGGTTGACGGTGAATGCAATTTTGTGCCGCCGGATCAGACGCGAGAGCTCAATTTTGTACGCGTGGGATTTGGCGCCTGCGATCCAGTTGGCGGCGTCTTCGCGGGAATCCTGAAAGCTGATCTGGATGTGATCGAGGCCTGCGTCAACGACTTGTTTGAGCCGCGGTTCGGCAAGCCCTATGCCGGACGTAATGAGATTAGTATAGAGCCCGGCCGCTCTCGCGCCGGCAATGAGCTCCGTGAGATCTGGCCGCGCCAGAGGCTCCCCGCCGGTGAAGTGCGCGTGCAGGATGCCCAGCTTGCTACCTTGTTGAAAAATATCGATCCACTCGCTCGTGGAAAGCTCATCGCGAACAGCGGCCAACTCCAGGGGATTCGAGCAGTACACGCAGTGCAGCGGGCAGCGATGCGTGATCTCGGCAATGAGGGCGAGCGGGTTGGTCATCTAGTGTCATTTACAAGGATAAAGCCCTTATTGGCCAAAAACACGCCGAAATGCTTGCCGATGTTAGGGCCCATGATGCTGCGAAGGCTCGCCTCAAAGAGGGCAAGGACGAACTCATTCCGTTTGAGATCATCGAACGTAGGTTTCAGGGTGAAGCTCCACTGAGAATTTGGCGGGAGTATCGAAAGCTAACGCAGGAGCAGCTTGCGAAGAAATCGAAAGTCTCTCGTGCGCTTATTGCGGCGATTGAGACAAAGCGCAAAACCGGGTCGGTGGGCTCATGGAAGAAACTGGGAGCTGCGCTCAAGGTGGGCTGGGAGCAGTTGGCATAAACTCTAATGCGCTTTGATCACAAATCAATAATCCACAATCCGCTTCTTTTGCAACTGTTCTAGGAAGATGCCGATATCCCCGCGAATCTTGCTTGGATTGCTGTCTTTGAATTGACTCTGCAACTCCGCAATAATCTCACCAAACGTTCGGGAGCCGTTGCAGCGTTCGAGCACCTGCCGTCCGGTTCCTTGGAGTTTGATTGCGCCCTCGGGAAACAGAATGATGCGAGTTTCTTCCGTGCCTTTTTTCCCCCCAGCTACCTCGTTCTCGGCAGCCCAGCGACAACCGGCCGCTAGGCGCGGCCGACTGGAATCGTCTGGCACGGGCATGCTAAACGCCCTCGATGCGGAATGAGCCTGGCGGCGGCCAGCCGGGCTCGACATAGGCGAAGTAAAGAGCATCGAGTTGTGCCCAAAGAATGTCGCATTTGTCGCGCAGGGCCTGGACCGCCAACTCCTGCTCCGCCCGGGTCTTCGCGTGGTCAAAGACGTAATTGACTGCGAATTGCGAATCCTCTGCCGCCTGATAAAGCCGCGCCTCGAAATAGTCCAGACCGCCCGCCAGCCAGGGATAGTGCTCGCGTAATTTTTCCACGCGCAAAGTAATCAGCTTGGTGGAAAACAATTCCGTCAGCGAAGACGCGACGGCTTCCAGCAGAGAGCGGCTGCGAACAATGTTCAAGTATTCATTCACGGCGAAGCGCGTCGCGGGGAGAATGCCTCTACCGGCGCGTACATGAGCCGCGTCGAGTCCGGTGGCTTCGGCCAGTTTGATCCAGCGTTTGATGCCGCCTTCGCTGGTGGCGTCGCCGTCGTGATCGACAACGCGCTTCCGCCAGGCACGGCGGAAAACGGGGTCGGGACCACGCGACAGAATGATCGAATCTTTGACGGGAATGATGCTCTGGTAGTAGTAGCGGTTCAGCGCCCAGGCCTGCAATTGGCCGCGGGTGAGCTTGCCTTCGTGCATTAGCAGATGAAACGGGTGCTTGTGGTGATAGCGCTCTTCACCCACGCCCTGAAATTGCGCGCGCAATTCTTCGAGCGAGAGCAGGGCGTCTTCGTTCTTAGCTTCTGGGGCCTTTCCTTCTACAGATCGAACTGCCATCCATCCTCCGCGATTTCCCACCCCGCGTCCAGCACCTGGCGATATTGGGAACTCGCCTCGTCCAGTATGGGATTGGTGTTGTTAATGTGTATGAACATTTTACGCGGGCGCCGAACCTCCGCCAACTTCCCGAGAATCTCTTCCACCGGTATGTGGCCCATCTGGTGCGCCGTTTGAGCGCTGCCTT
>JASIEN010000432.1 GCA_030045935.1 Candidatus Sulfotelmatobacter sp. | reverse complement strand
CTGGCCGAACAACGCTGCACTCGAACTTCAGCTCCACGATCGCATCGAAAGCTGCACCTACTCTGAATTGCGGAGCTGGGTCGAGTCGGTCGGCCGCTGGATCACAGAGAACAGATTCCCGCACGGAGCGCGACTGGCGCTTCTGGCCGATAACCACCCTCGCTGGGTCGCCGCATACCTGGGAACCATTGCCGCCGGTTGCACGATCGTCCCGCTCGATACTGCCCTGCATGTCGATCAATTAACCAAACTCATTAAAGACAGTGGAGCATCGGCGCTGTTCTGCGACGCCAAACATGCCGACGCGGCCCGCGACGCAGCCACTGGCCTCAATACTGGACTGATTCTGACGGATCCTGAGCGCCTATCAGATCGCTCGCCCCAAGCAAACTGGATGGCAAATCTTCCGGCTGTCTTCGCCGCCGGTAGCGGCAACTTTCAGCCGACGCCTTCGTCTCCCGAAGATGTCGCTTCCCTGCTCTACACCTCCGGTACAACCGCTGACCCCAAGGGAGTGATGCTGACGCACGCGAACTTTCTGGGCGAAGTGGAAGCCGTGTTCAACTGGATTGATATCGGCCCTGGCGACGCGATCTTAGGTGTCCTCCCGATGTTCCACGTGCTGGCCCAGATGGGGAACCTGATGTTGCCTCTTGTGAAAGGGGCGCGCGTGGTGTATCTGGAGACGCTGAACACTACTGAGCTTTTGCGCGCGCTACAAGAACGACACATCAGCGCATTCGCGGTGGTTCCGCAGTTTTTCTACCTGATTCACCAGCGGATTTTTGAGGAAGTAAAGAAAAAAGGCGCGTTTGTGGAACGTGTTTTCCGCAATCTGATGCGCGCGAATCGTGCCTTGCGCAAGTTCGGAGTCAACGCCGGACGCCTTTTCTTCGGCAAGATTCACCACACACTTGGCGACAGCAGGCGTTACCTGATTACAGGTGGCTCGCGTTTCGACCCCGAAATCGCCTGGGACTTCTATGCCCTCGGCATTGACATTCTGCAAGCCTACGGGCTCACCGAGACAACAGCGGCAGTGTTTGCGACTCCGCCGGATGACATTGTGATTGGCTCCGTCGGCAAAGCGCTCAAAGGAGTCGCAGCCAAAATCGTTGACGCGCAAGCGCAGGAAGACGCCGCCCCTGCTGCCGGCGAAGTTGTTTTGCGAGGAGCTGTGGTGATGAAAGGTTACTGGAACCGTCCCGATGCTACTGCAGCCACGTTGCGCGACGGGTGGTTTTACACGGGCGATCTCGGCTATTTCGATGCGCACGATAATTTGTTTCTTACCGGTCGCAAGAAGGAAGTCATCGTTTTAAGCAACGGCAAGAACATTTATCCCGAAGAAGTCGAAGCGCACTACCTGAAATCACCCTATATAAAGGAGCTTGCGGTTATTGGCCTGGAGGGCAAGGCCGGAGAAGACCGCCTGCACGCAGTGATCGTGCCGAATTTCGATGTATTGCGGCAGAGAAAAATCGTCAACGCCAAAGAAGTCATCCGCTTCGATATCGAAACCCTCTCGCAGCAGATTGCATCCACCAAACGCATCGGCAGCTACGAAATCTGGCAGGAGGATCTGCCGCGCACCACCACTCGCAAAATCAAACGTTTCGAAGTAGAGAACCGTGTCAAGAAAAATCTGGCCAAGAAACTTTCCGATGACCCGCAGTTGCCGGCAGAACAGCCTTTAACGGCTGACGAAACCGCGTGGCTCAGTCGTCCCCATGTCCAGCGAGTGTTAAACATCGTTCGCGAGTCAGCTCGCGGCGCGCCCGAAAGCGTTCGTCCAACTCACAATCTCGAGCTCGATCTGGGACTCGACTCCATGCAGCGCATCGAATTGCTCAGCCGGCTTGAACAAGAACTGGGTGGCAAGATCGATGAATCGCGAATGGCAGAAATCTATACTGTTCGCGATCTGGTCGATGCCGTACTCGAAAGCGCGGCCACAGGAGGGAAACCCCCGGAGCGGACCGAGTTTGCCGGATGGAAGGCAATCCTGGCGGAGGGACCGGATCCCGCGACAGTGATTTCGCTAACTTACCCGAAACCCGTAAGCACCGCATTCTGGTATTTGGTGTCGCGGTTGATCCAAGTCGTCGCTCTCGACCGATTTAACTTGCACGTCAGCGGAATCGAAAAGCTACTGACCGAGGGACCTTGCATCATTTCGTCGAACCACCAGAGCTTTCTCGATCCCGTGATTCTAGGTAGCATCCTGCCCGCACCGGTTTTCAAAAAAGTTTTTTCCATCGGTACCAGCGAGATTTTCGGACAAGGATTCATGTTACGCTTGGCACGCAGCCTTCGGGTCGTGGTTGTCGATCCCGATGCGAACCTGATTCCCGCCATGCGCGCCGGTGCGTACGGCCTGCGGCAGGGACGTCCGCTGATCCTCTATCCCGAAGGTGAACGCTCGATTGACGGCACGCCAAAAATTTTCAAGAAGGGCGCCGCGATACTTTCAATCCACATGCAGGTCCCGATCATTCCCGTCGCGATTGATGGGTTTTACGACGTTTGGCCGCGAGGCAAATCGTTTCAGGGGTTCAAGCCGTTGAAGATGAAGTTCGGCAATCCAATATATCCCCCGCCCGAAAGCCAGGCTGCGGAAGAGGCGTACGAAAAGCTCACAGCGGAGCTAAAGAAACGTGTGGTCGCAATGTGGAATGAATTGCGGCACTCTCGAGAGTAAGGTCTCGCTTAGCTACTTCGCCCGCGGATGCGTTTGATCGTAAACCTGCAGCACATGTTTCATCGACAACTGCGTATAGCGTTGCGTAGTCGCCAGCCGCTCGTGCCCCAGCAACTCCTGAATGGCCCGCAAGTCTGCGCCCTCTTCCAGCATGTGCGTCCCGAAAGCATGCCGCAGCGTGTGCGGGTGCACATCCGGAGACAATCCTTTTGCCACGGCAATTTTTTTGACGATGCGTCCCACGCTGCGCGTGGTGAGACGCCCTCCGCGACGATTGATCAGAAGCGCCGGCGAATGCCTGCGTGCAAGCGTTTTCTGACGTTCGGGCAAGTATGCTTGCAGCGCGGCCTTTACCGAGTCACCGAACGGCACGTAACGTTCCTTTTTCCCCTTGCCGCGAATCAGAATCGCTTCGGCACTCACGCGGATATCATCGAGATTGATTCCGGTGAGTTCCGAATTGCGAATGCCGCACCCGTATAAAAGCTCAAACAGCAAGCGATCCCGTTCGGGAAAAGCCGCCGCTTCCGGCATCTGGCCGTCAATCACGCCATTCATTTCCTCAATCGTCGGCACGCGCGGCAACTTTTTCGGAAGCTTGGGTGTAGCAACCAGTTTTGCCGGATTTTGCTCAACTACCCCTTCCCGCGCCAGCCAGCGATAAAGCGACCTCACTCCTGCCAGAGCGCGTGCGACCGAAGTCTTGCTTAGGCCTTGTTCATAAAGTTGTGACAGGAAGCCACGTATCACAACATGATCGATTCGCTTCCAATCACGCGTGCCCACAGAAGCGGCAAACAGTCCGAGATCGTGGCTGTATGCTTTGATCGTGTGCGCTGAGGCATTGCGCTCGCGCAGATGACGCAGGAAATTTTCAACCGCCTTGCTGACGGTGGTCTTCTGGTGCCGTTCAGAGTTCATTGAAACTCCTGTGCCCACAAACCCCAAGCCAGAAACTGCAATTGATTTTCTCCGTGCCTCTCTGCCTCCGTGGTGAACTTTTCGCTTACCTCGCCCTCGCCCGGGGATGATGCTTCTGATATACGGTTCGCAGCCGATCGAGCGCCATGTGTGTGTAAACCTGCGTGGTGGAAATGTCCGCGTGGCCAAGGATGGTTTGCACGGTGCGCAGGTCAGCGCCGTTTTCCACCATATGTGTCGCGCAGGAGTGCCGCAGCATGTGAGGAGAAGCCGCACGGCCCGAAGCGGCTGATGCGGCCCGAACCATCTGCCAGACACGCTGTCGCGTCAGCTTTCGCCCGCCACCAGCGATAAACAGAAGTGGTGAATTTCCAGGCGCCGACGAACTTTTCACCCGGCTCCCGACCAGTGTCGGTCGCGCTTGCGTCAGATATTCGGTCAACGCTACCTGCGCCGATTTTCCCAGCGGCACGATCCTCTCTTTGTCTCCTTTGCCGCGCACCAGCATGTATCCGGCATCCAGCTTCAGATCTTCCAGTTTCGCATTTACGATCTCTGACACGCGCAAGGCGCCGGCGTAGAAAACCTCAAGCATTGCGCGGTCCCGCTCAGTCAAAGCAGCGGCGTCTTTGTGCAGTGACACAGCATGAAGTTTCCCCGGTGCGGCCAGCGTTACCTCCATCTCATCTCGAGCCAGCGCCTTTGGCAGAATCTTCCACTGTCGCGGAGATTCAATATTCAGGGTAGGATCATGCTCGATCTTTTTATCGAGCAATAAATAACGATAAAGATGTCGTAGGGCGGAGAGCTTACGACCTACACTGCGGCTATCAACCTGATTCGAAAAAAGCTGTTGCAGGAACTCGCGCACGTCAGTGCGACGCGCGTTCAACAATAGGCGTTTTCGACCTAGTAGGAACGAGGAGAACTGCTCGATGTCCGTTTTGTAGGCAGCGATGGAAAGTGGAGCAAGTCCTTTCTCAATCCTCAAATAATCGAGAAAGTCGGCGGCGACGCGAGTATTCGAACCTGCAACCATTCAAAAAGTATGGGTACTTTCGGGCGTCGGTGGAAGTAGTAAACAAGATGCAATCCAATTACCATCGGCCCTTGCGAAGGCTTTGCTACGCGCGCTCTGCGGACTTTCTTTGCGAACTTCGCAGTTTAAGATTTTGCCTCAATGTTCGCTGCCTCAATCTCCCGCCGCAGCTCGACCGCATACAACGCGCCCTGGGCGCTTTCTTCGTGCTTGAAATAGGCAAACACATCGCGCCCGGCAGCCAAATGTTCGCGCACACGCGCCACCATGGCACTTCGCTCGTCTCCTGTATAGGTCGGCTTGCGAAAGCGGTAATAGGCGAATGACGCGGTGACCACATCCGGACTAGTGCGCGTTTCCGTCTCGGCCACGCACAGTGCAACGCCGCGAGACTTCAGCGCCTCCCAGGTTGCGTCGGTGAACCACGAATCATGCCGGAACTCAAAGGCCGCCGGCAAAGCGCGAGGCAAGAGCGATAGAAAACTCTTCAGTAGCGTGAAATCCGCTTTGAGATTTGGCGGCAACTGAAACAGCACCGGCCCCAGTTTTCCTGCGCTGGCTAACGGCTCAATCGTAGACAGGAAGCGCGGTAAGAAATCCTCTACCCCTTTTAAACGCTTGATGTGCGTAATCACCTGGTGCGCCTTCGCCCCAAAACGAAAATTTGCTGGCGTTTCCGCAATCCAGTTCTGTACCGTCGATTCCTTCACCAGTTGCCGAAACGTAAGATTCACTTCGACCGTATTGAGCTGCGTCGAGTAGTAGCTCAGAAATTTCTTTTGCGCGAGTTTTTGCGGATAAAAATCCGGCTTCCAGGTCGGGTAGGCCCATCCAGAAGTTCCGGCGAAGAGTTGAGGCATGGATATCGGCTAAAGCTGTGGATGGATTATACCTTGCCCTTC
>JASIEN010000431.1 GCA_030045935.1 Candidatus Sulfotelmatobacter sp. | reverse complement strand
CTACTGCTGGACGAAACGATCGATAAGTTCCGCTTCCGCGAGGAGAACGAACGGGTGATCAAGGAAGGCGGCAAACCAGCCACGGGACGGCCGCTGCTCCTGGGTATCACCAAGGCATCGCTTTCGACCGATTCTTTCATTACGGCGGCGTCGTTCCAGGAGACCACGCGTGTGCTCACCGAGGCCAGCATCAACGGCAAGGTCGATCACCTGCGCGGTCTGAAAGAGAACGTGATCGTCGGACGGTTGATCCCCGCCGGCACCGGCATGGAGTATTACCGCAACGTGCGCCTCTCGCCAGAAATGGAAGAGGCCGCAGCCAAGGTGCAGGCCGAGGTTTCGGCTGCCTACGAAGAGGCCGAACGCGCTCTCGAAATGATGCGTCACGAGGGCGAAACCGAGGAACTGGCAGCGGAGTAAACGCGCTACAATAACGATGGGGGCGGCCTTGGTCGCCCCCATTTTTGCATGCGATGGGAACAGCGCAGTTCGTACGAGGTGTGCCCCTTCGCTGTGCAGTGGCAGCGTGAACATCCGTTGTCGAGTCGGCATTTTGCATCGCGAATGGCGACCTCGACTGGAATGACAACAACGGGAATGACAACAACGTAAGCAATGTCCGCAAACCCACAACGATTGGCGAGCAGGGAACCCTTCCCACTTCCCTCGTTGCAACCCGCCGTTTCGCGCCCTAAGCTAAAGCCACTGATGCTGCGCTTTCTGCGCCTATTGCGGCTAGCCTTCTGGCGTGCGTTCCAGCACGACGCCTTTTCTATCGCCAAGGCATCGGCCTACTCTTCGATTCTGACTTTCTTCCCCGCACTGCTGGTGGTTGGTTCTGTTCTGGCAACATGGCAGAAGGGCGCGCCTTTGATCCGCGAGATCACGTATGCCTTGTCGCGCATTCTGCCCACCGGGACCGCTACTGCGCTAAGTTTCCTGCGCACCGCAGGGCAACGGCCATTTGGAATGCTGGTGACGGCTTCGCTGATTACGCTGTGGACTGCCTCCGGAGTCATGGTTTCGTGGATGGAGGGATTCCGACGTTGCTACGAGTTGCCAAAAGTCTGGGGGCTGGTAAAGGAACGGTTGATCGCATTCGGGCTGGTGATTTTTGCTCTGTTGCCGATGACTTTTGCGACGCTGATGGTGGCTTTCGGCAGCAAGATTGAAAGCGACATATTGTTTTACACCGACCGCGAATTCAGTCCTTATATTCTGCTCATGTGGAATGTGATCCGCTGGATCATCGCCATTCTCACCAGCATCGCCGTCATTTCGCTCATCTACCATAATGCCGTTCCGCGGACGAAGCCCTGGCACAGCGTGGTTCCCGGAGCAGCCCTCGCTACCGGCCTCTGGTTTTCCGCTACATTGCTGTTCGGCTGGTATCTTCGCCATTACGCCGACTACAGCATCATTTACGGCTCGCTGGGGGCGGCCATCGCGCTGCTGGTGTGGATGTATATGATCTCCCTGGTCATTCTGGTCGGGGCGGAGTTCAACGCCATGCTATTCCCGCGGGCCATGCTGGGAAAGGAACTGATCGCAGTCAACGGGCCGAAGGCGGCGGACTAGGCAGCCATTCCGACGTCTGCGAGGAGGAGACGGTTCGCGACTCGCTATCGAGGAGTAAGAATTGAAGGCCGGCAAGTCAAAAGCTGCGACCGAGACCTTCCAAAACGGTGCGCTGCCCGTGGTCTCCACCTTCCGCCGCGCCAAAATCATATGCACCATCGGCCCGGCCTCGCATTCCGAAGCTGCGATGCGCGATCTGCTACGCCTCGGGATGGACGTCGCCCGGCTGAATTTTTCCCACGGAACGCATGAAGAACATGCACGCAACATCGAGCGCCTTCGCCGGGCCGCGGAAAAAGAAAATCGTTCGGTCTGCATTCTTCAGGACCTGCAAGGCCCCAAAATCCGCACTGGGCGGCTGAAAGGTCACCAACCGATCGAACTTAAGAGTGGATCGGCCGTCATCATCACGCCGCGGGATGTCCCCGGAACTTCCAGTCGAATTTCAACTACATTTCCCGATCTCGCGAGCGAAGTGGTGTCCGGTGCGAGAATCCTCCTGCGCGACGGGCTGATCGAATTGCGGGTCAAGGCAGTGCGCGGCAAAGATGTGGTTTGCGAAGTTGTGAACGGTGGAATGCTGGGCGAGCATCAGGGAATTAATCTGCCGGGTACGGCACTGTCAATACCTGCACTGACGGAAAAAGATGGCAAGGACCTTGAGTTCGGACTGAAGCATGGAGTGGACGCGGTCGCGCTTTCTTTCGTTCGCTCGGCGTCCGATGTGAACATGGTGCGGAAAATCGTGAGCGATTGCGGCGCTGACGTGCCTTTGATCGCAAAACTCGAGAAACCGCAGGCCATCGACCATCTGGAAGAGATCCTCGAAGCCGCCGACGGAGTTATGGTCGCCCGCGGCGATCTGGGTGTGGAGATGGCACCTGAGAAAGTTCCAGTCATTCAGAAGCATGTCATTCATCGCGCCGCGCAATGGCGCAAGCCTGTGATTACGGCTACGCAGATGCTGGAGTCGATGATCGAGAATCCGCGTCCCACGCGCGCCGAGGCCAGCGATGTGGCGAACGCAATTTTTGATGGAACGGATGCGGTCATGCTCTCGGCCGAAACTGCGAGCGGACACTATCCGCGGGAGGCGGTAGCCATGATGGCACGCATCGTGCTGGAGGCTGAGTGCAACATGAAGGAATTTACCCAGCGCCGCCGCCGTGACCGACACGCGCTTTCCATCGCCGAAACCATATGCGAGTCCATCGCCCATGCCGCCGAAGACCTGCCGATGGGAGCGATCGCGGTTTTTACTGAAACCGGCAACACGGCGCGCATGATTTCCAAGTACAGGCCGCAGGCTTCGATTTATGCTTTTACTCCAGATGCGAAAGTGGCACAGCGCACGAATCTGTATTGGGGCGTACACCCCATGAAATCTCGAGCGGCGCTTTCCGCCGAACAGATGGTTAGTGAGGCGGAACAGCAACTGCTCAGCCGCGGACTCATTCATAACGGCGACGTGCTGGGAGTAGTGGCCGGAACGCGCCAGGCTTCCGGTTCGACCAACTTCATGCGCCTGCACACGGTGACATCGGGAAAAGGCGAGGCTGGCTGGCGCCGGACCCAAGCCCGCCGCGTTTGAAACAGAGGCTATAATCGCAGCAATGTCTCAGGAATTTCTCTCTATCGCAATGTGGCGGCCCCTGGCGGAAAAGGAGGCCGCATCGCTCGATACGCTCCGCGAGATCAGCGGACTGATCGAGAGCAGGAATTATGGTCACGATCATCTTTATCGTACCCGCGATTCGGAATATGTGCTGCTGCGGTACTGGACGTCGGAAGAGGCGCGGCAGACGGCGATGGAGGATCCGGAGTTGCTGCGATGCTGGGCGAAACTGGGAAACGAGATTCGAACGATAAAAGTGTATGAGAAGTTGTCGACTCTTGAGCTGTCTTAGCCGCAGAGCGGGATCCTGAGTCTCGGCTTGCTGGCCGATATGAGATGCTGATGTGAAAACGTTAAAGTGAAGACCTTCCCCTTGAGAAACTCCGAAGTTCATGGCTAACTGCGCTACTCCCGAAGTATTCACAGACATCACCGTCGATCCTTTTGTGCGCGGGCGGTTGCATCGGCCGGCGCATGGCAACGGGGATGGATTGGTTCTGACGCACGGTGCCAGCGGAAATTGCAATGCGCCTCTTCTGATGGCGCTGGCTGACGCGTTCTGTGCGGCCGGACTTATCGTGCTGCGGTGCGATCTGCCATACCGGCAGGATCGTCCTTACGGGCCGCCCGGATCGCACGATGGCAAGCGTGATCGCGCCGGCCTGCGGAATGCGTTGTCGGCGATGAAGGGCCTGACTCGCGGGCGCATGTTTATTGGCGGACTGTCTTATGGTGGGCGGCAGGCTAGTATTCTTTGCGCCGAACCATCCGAAGGTGCTACTTCGTTGGCTGCTGGTTTGATCCTGCTGTCGTATCCGCTCCACCCTCCGGGAAAACCTGATCAACTTAGAACCCAGCACTTGTTTCATCTGCACACGCCGACGCTGTTTGTGGAAGGCACGCGCGATCCCTTCGCGACCATTGTGGAAATCGAGCAGGCGATGAAGTTAATTCCGGGGAAGACCAAACTGCTGACCGTGGATGGCGTCGGGCACGATCTGGGCTTCAAAGGCAAGTCGCGGCGGGATGATTTGCCGGCCACATTGTTGGCGGAGTTTCAAAAGTTTTTCGTGGATTGACCTAACCGAACTTTAATTTACCCATCCCGATTTGCTGCCGCCATTTCCCTTGCGCGGACCGTCATCTGGCGGGATGTAGTTGCCGTGCTCGTCGAAGTGGACGTCGCGATCGTGGCGGCGCATGTAGACTTCGAATTTTCTGGCGGCGCGGCGGCGCTTCCAGCGGTAATAGGAATTGTTCAAGCCGTAATACCATTCGGATAGCGAGAATCGACCTGTTGCTCCACGGCGCGGGGCGAACTTCACGTACAAATAGCCCCAGAACAGTCCACCCAGATGGGCAATGTATGCAACACCGCCCCTATCGCCGATGGCAAACGCGACGGTGACCACGATGAGGATCAATACGAAATATTTCGCTTTGATCAGGAAGGGGAACGGAATCATCATGATTTCGTTCTCGCCGAAGACCATTCCGAACGCCATGAGGATGGCGAAGACGCCGCCAGATGCGCCAATGGTGGTGGTATAAGGATTGCTTAGGATGTGAGCGAATGCAAAAACGATAGTGGTGAGCGCCGCTCCGACCACTCCAGAGAAAAACAGTTCCAGAAAACGGCGACTTCCCCAGGAGCTTTCAAAACTCGCCCCGAACATCCAGATGCCGAGCATGTTGCCGAACCAATGCCAGAAGTTGAGATGAACAAAGCTGTAGGTGATGATCTGCCAGATAGCAAAGTGAAAGACGACGGTGTTGGGAACGAGGCCGAGATAGGCATAGACCCATTCCACCACTTCGCGGGAGCCGAAAGCCGCGAGCAGCAGATAAATTGCAGTATTGATCCCCAGCAGCCAGATCACCGCCGGCGTAAACGGCGGAAAGCTCAACGTCATTTCACGTCCGC
>JASIEN010000430.1 GCA_030045935.1 Candidatus Sulfotelmatobacter sp. | reverse complement strand
GGAGGGACCCGCAGACTAGTCTTGTCGCAGCCATACGTAGCCTGTCATGCTTCACGAGGAAAGCGTTTGGGAAACCACTGAATGGCTATTGATTCAAGCGGGGCTGGGTTTTCACTCACCCGAGCGTGTGAAGCTGGCCTTGGAACTTCTACTACAGATTGACGCAATCGGACGCGCTTTGCAAAATGAGGATCAATCTTTTGACAACGATCTGTGGATGATATCCGACTTCGCGAACCGAGACGATCTGATGTTCAGAAAAGAGACTTGGAAACTCGTGCGACTGGGTGAAAAGAAGCTCCGAAAGCTTAACGAACTCCTATCGCCAACTTGAGGCGCTTGCGCGGCGTCCGAGCCACGCGCCGAAATCCCGAGCGAGCCTAGCGAGTGGAGGGGCCCGAATCTTAGCTGGCGGAGGGAGAGGGATTCGAACCCCCGGTACGGTTTCCCGTACATCGGTTTTCAAGACCGACTGTTTCAACCACTCACACATCCCTCCGGGGCTTGGGCGTCAGTCGAAACTAGTTTACACCAACGCCAATCGCGCTCATCCCAACTCGACCCTACCTCAATCCGAAGGCACGAGAATGAAATTCCATCACCTCGTCAAAATGCGAAAGGAAATAAGCGAAACTGTGATCGCCCGGATAGGGGTGGTATTCATGTTTAATGCCTTCCTCCTGAAGTTCTTTGTGCAGAGCGGCAGCGCCCTTCTCGAATCCGTAATTATCTTCCTGGCCGCAGTTGAAATAGATCGCGAGCGTTCGCAAGTCCGCTACGTTTTTCCTGGCGAGAACAAAAGGATCATTCTCTTTCCAATGCGGCACCTCGATCGGATCTCCAAACACCGGAGCCAGCAGCTTTCCCAATGAACTGCCCGACCGGACCGCAGTATTGAGTTCCTGCGGACTTTCCGTCATCAACGCCGCGCTCTGCGCACTGACTGCCGAAAACAATTCGGGATGTGCAAAGGCGAAGCGCAAAGCTCCATATCCACCCATGGAAATCCCCGTGATGGCGCGTTTGCTCCTCCCTTTAGCGACCCGATACTTCCGCTCAATCATTGGCACAAATTGCTGCAGAAAAAAATCACCGTACCGGACGTTGCCATCGGCGGAGTTGATGTAGAAGCTCCGCCCACCTTCGGGAGCAACAATCAGGAACTCTCCCAGCTTGTGTTGCTGCCGAAGATCGTCGATAAGCGTCCATCCGCCGCTGTTAAAAAGCGAGCGCTCGTTGTCGCCAAGGCCGTGCAAGAAGTACAGCACGGGGTAGGTTTGCGCGGGCCGTTTGCTGGCGCCGGCGTCGTATCCAGCGGGAACATACACGCAATAGTGAACTGCATGCTTCAGAATCCGGCTGTTCAGCGCATCGCAGTCGATCCGGCTCTGCGCCTGAAACGGAGTCGTAATCAACAGAAGAACGAAAAAGTAGAAGACCAGAAAGACGCGCGTCATCTGTCCAATCTACTCATAGCGCAGAGCCTGCACAGGATCAAGCCTCGCTGCGCGTCCGGCGGGATAAAGACCAGCCACAAGGCTGACAATAAATGAAAATACAATGGCCGCGCCCACCAGCCACAATGGAACAGACCAGAAATGCTCCGGCGGCAACGCCTGCCGTTTTAAATAAACATTCGTCCCCGCATTGATGACCTGGCCTATGGCCCAGCCCAGCACCACCCCGACGATGCCTCCCAGAATGCCCATGGCGCCGGCCTCAGCAAAAAATAGCTTCTCCACGTCACGCTCGCTTGCTCCAATGGCCTTCATGATGCCGATTTCCCGGCGCCTCTCCAATATCGCCATTACCAGCGTGTTCACGATCCCGATGGAGGCAACTGCCAACGCAAGGCTGCCGAATATTCCCAGAAACAAATCGAGCACGGCAAAGAACTGCTGGAGACTGCGAGTTGCATCGAGAATTGAAAAAGTATTAAACCCCATCTTCTTGATCGCGTCTTCGATAGTGCGTATTTGCGCAGGATCCTTCACCCGTACGCTTACGGAGGCATACACCGGCTGTTCGCTGGCCGCGCGTGAAATCTCTCGCAAGTCCGTAGGCTGCATGATGTTTAGGCTTTCGGCCAGCTTGAGAGGTAGGAACACGCGCGCCCGCGTCGGACCGCGCATGCTTTCCGGATCAAGATCGGCGACTCCGACGATTTTAAGCTTCACTTCACGCGAAATAACAGAATAAGCCGCGCCAGCCGGACTCTGTTCGGCAGCATCGCTCGCCGACGAATTTCCCTCGCCCTTGCCGTTCTCACGTTCGGCGTAACGCATGGTTAATTCTTTGTCGAGCAGAGAAGGAGCCAATTCCTTCACATTCGTTTCGTCGAGGCCGGGTTTCGCAGTTCTTCCCAGTAGTTCCTCCGCAAACGTCTTCTGCACCACCACCTCGTGTGCCATGTCCGACGAAAAAAACTGCCCTTGCAACGATTCAAATGCATCATTCGACTTCGCTGACATGGGCAATGCCGCCACCATGGTCAAATGCGGCTTGTCGTCGTACAGCAATGTGGTAGGGAAACGGATGTCGGGATAAACTTCGCTCACGTTTGGCAGC